>CANSTU010000021.1 GCA_947650005.1 uncultured Lachnospiraceae bacterium | reverse complement strand
ACATCAACCTTGAGGAACAATATCTGACAGTCCGCAGGAGCGTCCGTTACAACGGGGCTACCCATAAACATGAGATAGGTCCTACAAAGCGGCAGAAAGTGTGGATTGTTGATCTTTGGCAATACCCTTGCTGACATCTTGAAAAACTCAAAGAAACAGCAGCTTAAAATCTCCTTTGTATGTCTGAGGAAAGATGGCTGTCTGGAACTTCCCGCCACCGTAGAAACAGCCTGCCGGACAGCGGCAAGGAAAGTACCTGAGTTAGAGAATTTCCACTTCCACACATTAAGGCACCCATATGTCAAGTCCACGACAAAAATATTTTTATATCATACCGCAACAAAAGCCGATGTATCAATTACACATCGACTTTTGTTATAGCATGATTACTTATTTGCTTTCAATAAAGCGCTGTAATATTTTCGCTGATGGATAGCTGGACATTGATGCTACTCCATTAGCTAGTTCTACCGGAAACAATGCCCCTTCATGTCTCCTGCTGATCAAATCTGGGAGAGTTGCCATTATGCGCTCTAACCCGACAAGATCATCCTGTTTCGGAAATTGTGGATTCTCGTTATATTTTCCTGTTGGAATATTTAAGACAAGTGAGGTATCGGGCTCCAACTTAACATATACCTTTTCGCCCCAATTGGTTCTTGAGCCATACGGATTAGCAAGATCTCCTGTTCGATAGACTTCCTTTCTCACATATTCATGAGTGAGTACAGCTACCGTAGGTGTTTCGCCCAATTGTTTAGGAGAAACATATTTGGAAAGTACGGTCAGATGATCATGAAAAACGCCACTTTTTTCTTGCCCAATGATATGTATGGGCCTTTGCACTCGTTTTGTGTATTCAATGAAATCACGGATTAAGGGAACAAACTTCGCATACTGACTACGCAATGTTAAAGGCCCATCCTTTATAAAAAGCGTATCCGAAAAAACACTTTTATCTGTATGATGCCACATAAGTCGTACAATTGTAAATAGCATTAGATGTTCCATCAAAAGCATATAGGAGGATACTATTTTTTCGGAAGCACTATCTTCCTCCATATCAAGATGAAACCCTATCATGTCAGTCAATAGCACTTCTTTGTGGCAGTGAGGGCATTCACCTTTTGATGAATCATATGGTAATCCTGGGATCTCATTGGAGCAATGAGGGCAATCAAACTTTGGAGAGCAACCTTTGCTGTCTTCCCACTTTTTGTATGAAAGCCACTTGAGTGTCTGAAAATACTGACCATCCTCATCGACACGCATAGAGTCGTATATAATATGCCGAATTGCATCATAGTTGCTGCCTAAACTCGTTTTTACATTTTTCAGCGGTAAAACAGTTGCATGAAATAAAGCACTACCAGCCATAATGTCTTGTAGCAAGAGTGGATGTGGATTTTTCTTGTCAATCTTCTCCAGATTCTTTTTATCAACAGAAATCAAAGCAGTCTTTATAAATGCAACTTCCTTACCCGTAGTCGGGTTTGTTTTTACAGAAACAAAAGAGCCGTCAACAGCCCAAATATACTTTAGTTTTTCTAATTGACCCACATCGAAATCATGCCATAAAGACATATCGTAGTCTGTCTCCCGAGATTGATTATCCTCAAAATCTTCTATCAGTGATTGTACCCATTGGCTCTGGATAACTGACAAGTGACCTAATTTTGAGGCATGTTCATCGGGTAGTTTTCCAGTTGAGGAATACGCCATGCTTCCACCTCCAAGTTAAACTCCCTCATATAATTTAGCCTGAACCGGAACAACAAATCGGTTCGACATTGTAAGCATCCGCATAAATCCAGGTGTTTTTGCACGCAAAATATCTTGCTCAATCCCGTCAAAGGCAACCTGCAAACGCGCAAGAGCATGAGCTTCATCCTGTGATGAAAGATGCCCTACAAAAAAGTTTTCAGTCTGCGCCAACAGTTCCTTACTAATCGTTGACGGTGACTGTGTGGAATAAATCATTCCAATATGGAATTTGGCACCTTCTTTCGCGAAACGGGAATAAATATCTGCCATACTATTTGATGTTACCGGGAACAAGTTGTGTGCCTCTTCAAAATAAAGCTGTATATAATGACTTTTTAGCGAATTGCTGACGAATTTCTGCTCTTGGTGAGTAAAAACGGCTATCGATAAAATATCCGAAAAGTATTGCCGTATAGCATCTTGTGCATTACCAAGGTCCAGAATGACAGTTTTTCCTTCATCTAAAGATTTCAGAATATCAACGGTGAAGTCACTTGCTCTTGCATCATGATAAATACGATACTTACGTATCATGTCCGGCCCGGCCCCGGCCTTTGGGAATAAAAAATCCAGCAAGGCACAGTCATCCGAATCAAAGATCGGCTTTTTTGAAGAGGTTGTAATGAAAAGTTTATCGTTTTCCTTTGGGTGGTTCAGTCGAAAGGCATTTATCTTGCCCAACTCTTCGACAAGTGCATCTAAAGAATTTACATCCGGTAGCATTCTCGGATCTGCCACGCCATGAGCTGCCATACGAAGTTTTTCTCCAAAGCCGGGATCAAATCCAGTTGCATTTCTACTCTTAACCATAGAACGAATTTTTCTCTCATCCGCAGGATACCCAGCTTTTTTCAAGATAGCCCAATAAAACAATATTTTTCTTGCTGCTCTAGTTTTGTCACCCTCTTCCAGCAATTCCAATTCATCAAAGTCTATAATAGCTGAACTTGTGAAACTTGTAATATAAATCGAATTTCTTTTATCAGTACTAAGAAAAGATGCTAATAGTCCAAGTCCTGCAGAAGGGTATTCATAGAAGTTCATACGAAGAACTTCTGATGGAGTTCCTTCTCGCGGAGTGAGCGCATATACGATACAACGGTTCTCATTAGATGAGCGCAAAGATTTATTACCATCCTGCGGGTTGTCATTAGCATATTCTCCGTTTATATCAAAAATCAGTTGTCCAACAGTTTGATCATTGGGCAGTCCATTCGTTGCATTAATCATCCCTTGAGCAAGAAGTTTGACTACGTTGGATTTGCCCAATCTTGTTTTACCAAACATGGCTGTACGACGTCCCTTAAAATCCTCCATTGATACATACACCGGAATAATACTTGAAGTAATATCACCTTCAATTAGCCGACATTCCATTGTGCGTAGATCACCTAGTTCAAATCTGGATTTTTCCGGTACAATGCCATTTATGATTACCTTTAACAGCTCATCACTGGGAGCATAGACTTCATATCTGTGGGCACTTACTATGTTATTCACGTCTCCTGAAAACTCTAGTTTACTGGAAGCCTTGGGATTTGCATAAAACATGCCTAATACATCGCACTCCAAAGCACCCCATTGAAGTTCGTTTTGTGTCCAAATGTCAAGCTCTGGCATAGCCTTTTTATGTAGCTCAAAATAAGTTTGTTGAACTTGGCTGCTCAATGGTGTAGTCGAGACGCCTCTGACGCGGAGCAATGAAAAATGGGGAGGCGCGCTTCCGAACTCGCTGGGAACCATAATCAAAAAAGAACCTCTTGGAACGCCGCCAACTATAATCTTGTATTGATCAGAGGTAATGATTTTTGCTCTGTCAAACCCTAACTCCAATACATAACCTATAAAGCGCATTTTCTCGACTTCACGCGCATTCTTATGTCGTTTCTCTTGTTCAATAAAGGACATTAACACAGAAATGGGGTTGTCCTGATAAATTGACCTGTCAATGAGGCCCGTCAACGTATTCATCGTCTTTCCTCCTGTAAGTTAATAGGGTATGAAGATACCAACAACTCTTTCTGTGTACCTCGTCCGGCCGCCAGCCCAGATATTGAACTGAACCTATGTAAGGCTTGTGTATAAAAGTAGTTATCATCATACATCTGTTGTAAAGGTGGATAATTAGTATTAGTTGCAATAATGATTGCACCTCTATCTCTTGCTCGTGTCAAAGCATTAAGCAAGCGCTTTTGATCTTTCCATGAAAATAGTTTCTCATTATACTTAATAAAAGCGTTTTGATTGTGTGCTATTGTGTAAGGCGGATCAGCAAAAACAAGATCGCCAACGGTCGCTTCACGTATTGTATCAACAAAATCCTGTTTTCGTATGTGGACACTGTGTAACGCTTCAGAATATTCTTCAAACTGCTGTACATCATCAATAAACTGTTGTTTCGTGCCAATGGGCACATTGAACTCTCCTAAACGATTAACACGGTACATGCCATTAAAACATGCCCTATTTAAATAAAGAAATCTGGCGGCACGCTCAACAGCATTATTAGGCACATTCGCTCTTACAGCATAGTAATGAGTAGCCGAATGATGCTCTTGATGTTGAATTAATTGCTCACGGAGCTGTTCTGGATTTCTTGCCATAACACGATATGTATTGATTAATTCACCGTTGATATCGGATATGGTGGCTTGTTTTGGTATTAAGGAAAAAAAAGCGGATCCACCACCGAGAAACGGTTCATAATAGCGATTGTATTCGGCAGGAAAAATGTGTCGGTAATTTGCAATCAACCATCTTTTTCCTCCTGGCCATTTTAAAAATGGATGCACGTTTATCGATTCACATCCTCTCTGCTAGAATCATATATCTTCTGGGACCGAAAGTAATACTTACACTCAAATTTAAGATATATACTGCTCATATAATATCAAATAACTTCTAAAAAGTCATTGTTTTTAGAAGTTATTTGACAATTTTCTATTTCCCATAATTTGGGCTATGTTAAAAAGTGCTTATAATTCTTTATTAATCTCTATTCATTCGACAGTTTTGTTTAACGTTTTATAATCTATATTGCCGTACTCTATCGAATCTTGCCGCCACAATCTCCGTCACACACATACGAAATTTCGACAAGTTTTCTTCATTTCAGTTAAATTCACAAGTATTATCACCGAAATTTTATATACAATTTGCTCCATAAAATATAAAAACAACGTGTAAAAAAACTTCTTTGGTTTCAGATCTTTACTTAATTAATTGCAGAAAAGTACTACAAATACCGTTTTGTCGACAGCCTTACATAAACATTAAATTCTAGATGTAGCTCATGAATACAAATTTATAAAGAACAACTTAAAAAATGAAGGCAACTATAATTACTGGTTTTGTGATTAATATATTGGAATTAAGTACAGCAAAAAATGCTCAACATCTTATAAATCAAAGGATGTTGAGCATTTCTTACTATTCTTGATCTTTTTTCCAATGTAGATAATCAATGGTTAATACGATTTCCTGTAATGCTTGTCTTAAATCTGTTTTCATACCATCAATATCACTCTTTTTTGCTAAATATCGCCGATTATGAGCACTCAAATCACCGAAGTGTTTTACAGCTAAGAGACCTTTGTTTATATTACGACTGGAATTCCATTTTGGGGAGTTAAGGAAGTGAGGAATTAAATCACTCAAGTAGAGAAATACCCCTTTAGAATCTTTTACATCACTTTCCAAACCATATCGCTCAAAACATCCCCTTATCGGACACATCATTCTTTAACTCCACAGGAACTGAATCAGATCGTTTCCCCAAACCATCCTCTCTCAATTCAGAAAAGATTGTATGTACAAGGTTCCCTTCTCCTTCTAATTCAATATTGGCATTGCTAATATATACTTTTCAGTTTGAAAATATCACTCATTTGAAGTAATCCTTTCTATTTTATCTCTTATTTCATCGACCAACCTATGTACCGTTGTACACGGGCTCATTTCTGATGGCTTGTTTATCCCGTCTCTCAAATACTGTGCGAGACGGGATTCTGCTATTCTAATAGCTTCTGTCTCATTACCATAACGATTCAGCATCGTATAAATCTGTTTACTGGACTTTTTATATTCCTGTCCGGTTTTCTTTTCGAAAGTATTGGAAAACTCGCGACAGCATGTAACAGAATCCTGATAGCCATGCATTCTTCCAAAGTAAGCATCAAACCAAATCTCAATGCAAGGATTTGACCAGCCAGCATTAACCCCTTCCTGTTTGGCAGTTTCTATAATCTGATCAAAATGAACAACCCGGTCACGGTCAAATACAATCCAAGGTTCTCCATATTGAGGTTCCATGGCAGCTTGTTCTTTACATGCAGTAACAAGTTCATCTGTTTTAGCTTTAGAAACTTTAATTACAATTCGCCCTTGTAAATCCTTAGGGAGAGAGTCCCGGAGCCCATACATATAGTTTTCTTCGGTTTCCCTTGTATCAGTTACTATAAAATAATACCCTAAATCTGGAACCCTTGTGCGAAAATTGTCTCTCCCTTTACGTTTTCCTTTTCTATCTGCTTTTGCCATGCTTATCCCTCCCTGAACATGTCAAAATATTTCAATGTAGGAATCGCACCGTATTTTCCAAGCAAATAGTTTTTCTCATAGCTTTCGTCTTTACGAATTTTTATGCCATCCTCATCCACAAAATCTGCTAGTGAGTAAAGTGCAGAAACGCCACTATCATCTTTTTCAGTAAACCAAATTTCATCTCTTCGAAGAAGATTATTAGAAAGCTGCCAGGAATCATAGGTTGTAAATACTAATTGGGCATGTTTCGAGTTGATTTCCGGATTCAAAAAAGTAATCAAAAAGCTTCTAACTAACAAAGGATGCAATCTGGCATTCAATTCATCAACAAACAACACTCCACCATTTTCCAAAGTGTCTTGCAAAGCAGGGTAGAGTGCAAACATTTTCAAGGTTCCATCGGATTCCTCCGCCAATGGTATAGAGGCTGTTCCACCGTTAACCATACGATGAATCGCGTCTATTTTAACATGCCTGCGATCTTCATCTTCACCTTTCATAACCTCAACATGAAATCCCATAATAGATGAATCAAAGGATGAAAGATAAGCAACAACTTTATCTTGAACAGATTTATTTTCTGCAAAACCCTCTGGAATGAGAGAAGAAAGAAAAACGTTCTCATATGGATTTCCGAAATTGGCAAAATTTGTCTTATAGAACCAGTCTCGAAGGGATTTCAATTTCATAACTTTTAGTTTTGCACCCAAAGAAACAATAAGTGCTTCTTTATTCAAAGAAATTCGAATAAGTTCCTGGCTCTTAGCGGGAAGTCCTGACAAATCCAGTTCATCTACGTTGCGATAAAAAACTTGTTTATACTCCCGGGCAGTCTTGGCTTTTGAATTTAACCATTCTTCAATAACACCATCCTGATTCAGTGTAAATCCGTAGTTGTATGATTTATACCCATGTTCTTGCGTATCCATAAAGTAAACTTCGAAAGAAGATTCAGCATCCCTGCTTTTGCTATCAAACAAAAAAGGCGTATATTTCAATTTTTTGCTTTTCGTTTTTTTATCATCCGGATCTCCACCATATGAAAAAGACTCTATCACATAAGTCATCATATAACGAAAAGCTTCAATCACATTTGATTTACCACTTGCATTTGCACCAAAAATAGCTGCTGTAGGCAATAGTTTTTCATATCCTGCAGAAATAATCCTGTCAGAATATTCCGTAATTTTAGTAGCAGAAAGGTCTAAAATCGTATCATCTCTAAAAGATTTAAAATTTTTGAAACGAAATTGTATCAACATGACGCATTACCTCCTGCTTCTATTATACGCATAATTTCATAAAAACCAACATCTATTTGAGTTTTTTTCTCAAATATATGCTAGTTTTTATGCGGTCATCAAAGAAAAACTACGGTCAGACAAAATGCCGAGCCGCTGGCACTATTCAATTTTGTCGTTAATGTAATAGTCTCCTTTTTTCATCATTTTCTCGTCATATTTCAACTTGGAAAAGGAGTTGAATAGACGGCGGCAAACGCTGAACCCCCTTAAGCCGCTTTCAAGCATTTTCTATAAATACTTGCAAAGACGTATCAGAAGATTTTCCGCTACCAAATCAATAAAAAATAGTTTCCAAATAGTTCATTTAAACAATCCATATAATTATAGACGAGACATATCCCATGGCCCTCCCCTGCCTGATCCGGGACATGCCGTTTTCGCCTATAGCTCGGGAAGCGCCTGGCAGGAGACGGCCATGGCATTAAATTGACCACACTGCGCCTGTATTAAGGCCTAACCAGCGCTGTTCACATGTTCACAAGGCAAAGGATTGCACTAATCCATTATTCCTTCCATCAATGCTCCAAATATAAATACGCAACGGTCCGGTAAGTATCACATCTATAGAAATTCACCCAGGAATCCTCCGGTATTTTATCCCATTCAATTTCCTGTTTATAAAGATGCAAAATGCGACCGTTGATATCTGCGGTCACAGGGCAGAGCGGTTTCTTTTCCCCCAAAAATCTCAGAACTTCTTTTTTAGGAGCTCCTCCGATCGTCTGCATCATGACTTTACAACTATTTCTAAAAAAAATTGGGTCCACAATGTGAAAACGATAGAAGCTGGTCTTTTCAGAATTAAAAGTGATACAGCCCTGATAGCGGCCGGTAAATTCATTCTGTCCCCACGCAGTGCCAATGTAATCTTCAACTCCAGTTCCGGCCAAAGTAGGATAGTCCTTATCCCCGTCAAAATAGACCTTGATTTCGCTTTCTCCAAACCAGTATTGTTCATAAACCGGATTGAATAGGGCAGTCACATTCATTCCCAGGAAACGCCCTTTTCCTGAACATTTTTCAAAAATGGTGATATCATGCAGCAGTTCGTTTGAAACTTCTTTATAGACCGCATGAAAGTATAATGCATCTTTGACATTTTCCAAAGTCATATCTATATCATAAAACAGACGTTTGATGTCAAAGCCGGTCCGATTCACCAACTGTATTCTGGCATGTTTACAAAAAGGCATCGGAATGAGGCAGACAAAAGACCGGCCTTCGGGAGAAGAAAACAGCTCGTTTTCATAGGGCTTCAAAATATCAGCGCCAAACAGGAAAAAATTCCCCACAGGCACATCGACGGCCGGTTCTGTTTCGTAATCCCAATACATTTGTATGAAGACTTTATTCAGGATCCTTTCCGCAATGTCTTTGCTCTCAAGGCCGTCAAAGGTCATCCAGATCCTTCGGATGATACCCATCCCGGAAAAATCAGCAAGCGTTTTAACTTCGTTTTGTGCAAAATATTCGCATGCATGACCCTTCGCGCCATAATTTTCTTTCGAAGCAGCGCCCTTTCGTGCTTCGGGATTTTCAAAAGTAAACCATCTGGGTTCGCTGTCACAATACGTAAAAAGTTCCATAATAATCCTCCATTCTTGATACACCTGCGAATCCGTGCGCAAGCATAAATTTGCCTATGAAAAATTTATTTTTCACAGTAAGTTACTACCTTTCCGAAAAAAGTTTTTTACTCATACCATTCCATATTTAGATGAAGCCTTCCAAATCACTTTAAACCTGTAGTTGTAATCCCCTGAACAAAATATTTTTGAGCAAAGATAAACAGAAGCAGAATCGGCAGAACGGACAAAGTTGCCATTGCCATAAGGGGAGCAATATCCATAGCGGCGCCATATGAATTCCTGAAAGTATTCAATCCGATGGCAACGGTAAATTTATCAGGATCCACTAAAAATATCAGGGGCGCAAAAAAATCATTCCAGCTGTTCACAAATGCAAAGATCGTTACTACCAAAAGCACAGGCTTTGAATTTGGAAGGAACATTTTCCCAAAAATGGTGAACCACCCAGCGCCATCTATTTTGGAAGATTCCACCAGCTCATTGGGAATTGCCTCAAAGAACTGTTTTACTAGGAAAATGGAGAATGCACCCCCGCCGGCAAAAGCAGGAACAATTAAAGGCAGGTAAGTGTCAATCCAGCCTATTTTGGAATAAATCGAATATACAGGAATCAAAGTTACGCTGCCTGGAATCATCATTGTAGCCAATACCAGCATGAATAGAATGTTCCGTAGCCTGGAACGTAAACGGGCAAAGCCGAATCCAACCAATGCTGCGCTGCTGACAGTACCTAGAACGATCAGACCCGAGACAAACATACTGTTCAGCAGATACTTACTGAAAATTCCTGATGAAAGTCCCTCTCTATATGCGGATAAGGTCCATTTTTCAGGAATTAACGTCGGGGGAAAAGCAACGGTTTCCTGAGGTGTTTTAAACCCGGTAAAAATCAGGTACAGGACGGGAAAGCAAAAAAAGGATACAACTATGATCATTAAAATGTACCATAATACTTTGAAAAAAATACGCTTAAATGTATGTTTCATTAGATAACCATGCCTTTCCGTAAGCCCACTTTAGCGGGCTCTCAATTCAAGGTCGCGAAATCGGAGATTTCACAATTTTCTTCATTTTTCTGAATAGACCCATGCATTCGAGGAACGAATGATCCCCAGGCTAAGCAGCATGATTACAAGGAATAATCCCCACGATAAGGCACAAGAATATCCAAAATCGAAATAGCGGAAGGCGTTATTATACAGATGAAGTCCGTATACATAAGTCGCATCGATCGGCCCGCCCTCCGTCATAACCATAGGCTGCGCAAAAATTTGTAAAGCGCTTATCATGGACATAATAAGATTATAGAAAAGAACGGGGCTTATCATCGGAAGCGTGATTTTAAAAAACATATGTAACGAATTGGCGCCGTCTACCCTTGCAGCTTCATAAAGCATTTCCGGGACGTTCTGCAGGCCTGCCAAGAAAATCAGCATAGTTGAACCGCAAAATGTAATATTCATTAATATCAATGAAGGCATAGCCCATCCAGGTGACTGAAGCCATTCCGGCCCTGTTATTCCTATTAGCGAAAGCAGATAATTTAGGTATCCCTGATATGGGTTCAGCAAGTTGGTCCAGACTATAAATATGGCAACGCCTGCACAGACGGAAGGCAAGTATAAAAGGGATCTGAATATTGTCCTGCCGCGGTATGGACGATTTAATAGTACTGCCAGAACAAGAGCCAACATCAGATTTAGCGGGACCGATATGCAAGTATATACCGCGGTGTTTTTTAAGCTTATTATAAACTTTTCATCGTCCATAAACATTCTTCTGTAATTTCCCAATCCGATAAACTCCGGCGCCCTGATGCCATTCCAATTCGTAAAGGACGCATAGAAAGAATAAAGCATCGGGCCAAAGGTTAATAAGAGAAATCCGATTAACCAAGGCGAAATAAATATCCAAAATGCCCGTTCTTCTTTTTTAAAAACTGCGGATTGACGGATTTTCTTTTTCATCATACTCATAATCCTCATAACGGCGTACAAACTTGGCTCAATTGGGACGAAGCCATATGGCAGTGGCAGCGTATGGCTTCATCCGCTCCTGGGAAAAGTTACTTGAGGACGCTTTCTCCCTTTTCCTGCAATACTGCAATGGCATCGTCTATGGTTGTTTGGGATAGCGAAACAGCATTATATTGTTTTGTTAACTCATCGTTTATTTTAGCCCATATGCCAAGGCTTTCCTGGCCTGCGACGCGATCCATCATATCAACAAAAGCTTTCTTGTTGTACTTGACTGCGTACGAATCCGGAAAATCATTCAGATAGCTTTCGCTTTCCACATAACTTTTTAAAACAGGGACTCCGATTTCTGAAACCTTTTTCTGAGATTCTTCCGAAAGCGTATTCCATTTTATAAATTCCCATGCAGCCTCTTTGTGCTCAGACGTGCTGGAAATAGCCATCCCGTCAATATAAGAAGGATATGTCCATGAACCGTATACCGTATTCGAAGGTAATTGTACAATATCCCACTCAAAAGAGTCTCCAATTAATTTTTCCCAACTGTTCATATCCCATGTAGCGCAGATCGCCGTTGCAAACTTTCCAGTCTCAAACCCGCCTCCAATGGAGTCCGTTTCCAACTCGGAAGGAGAACATCCGCCAATTACCAGGTCTGTATACAAAGAAAATGCATGTCTAAAATATTCATTTCCTTCCGCCTGCATTTTTTTATTATCCACATCGTATAAGGGCATCTGCCCATAGAGATCCCGTATCATCTTTGCTCCGTCTGTAAGTTTTGTCCCATATATTTTATTAACTCCTTCCCCTTCTGTTAACTGCCAAGCGATATTTACAAAATCTTCTTCCGTCCAGGATTCTGTCGGATAAGCCAGTCCTGCCGCATCGAAAATATCTTTATTATACGCCATGGCAAAAACCTTACTGACGTATGGAGCTGCATATATTTTTCCGTTTTTAGTAAAAATATTTAGGGAACCGTCTACCCATTTTTCAGACGCCCGATCTCTTTCTATGTATGGAGTGAGGTCTTCAAACACACCTTCTTCAACAAAATCATACATGATATCACCTGCGATGCTTATAACGTCAGGCGCCGTTTGGGAAGTAAAAAATGTCTGAAGTTTTGTATGATATGTTACTCCATCCGTATATGTAGCTTCAATTTTAATATTTGGATGTGCCGCTTCAAAATCTTTGATTAATTCTTCTTTACATGCCAGTTCGTTTTTATCGCCCCAGTAGCTGAATGTCAGCGTGATCTGTTCTTCAGATGCAACGGCGGAAGTATTTTCGTTTGCATCGGCGGGCAATGCTGTTTCTGTTTGGATATCAGTTCCCTGATTTTCCGTATTGGAAGGCAAAGAGTTGCATCCTGACAACACGAACGGGACAATCAGGAATAGTGCAATTGATCTGAAAAATTTCTCCATTTTAATAACCATACCTTTCCGTAAATTGCAACTTAATTGTGTAGGTAGCCCATTACCGCAGGAACAATATTTGCAAGACGAGGTAAACATGTTGCGCCATACAATGATCATTGTTTATAAAAATTATAGTATGGCGATTCTGCAATTACTACGGGAAAAAATATGAAAAAAATTTCACATGAATTTGACGCGCTTATGAAAAAACGGCTTTATCCAGAACTATTGAATATACTTCTGGAAAAGCCATTGTTTTATAGACACAAAAATTTTTACAGCCTTGTTAGCTATAATATATCGTCTGTTAGATTTGTGCTTGATGACATCCTTGGTAATGCCAAACTTTTCAGCGTACTTCACCGGTTTCAAACGGAAGTCGTTGGGCTATACGGTTTCCCCATTGATAATCTGGGGTCTTATATAATTTTTATAATGTATCTTTTTTCCGGAAGCTTTTTCATAGATAAGATCGATACATTTTTCGCCCTGCCGCTCTGGGAAAAGATTAATAGTAGTCAATTTATTGTTTATATATTTTCTGCCATTACAGCCGTCGATTCCAAGCAGAGCTATTTCCTCAGGAATCTTATATCCATTTCCAACCAAAAAGGTATACATCCCCAAAGCCAATTCATCGTTAAAACAAATCACGGCAATCCTTTCCGCAGCCAATTCCTTCATATACTTTTTGGCAATTTCCTGACCGATAAAAAAGGCGTTTCTGCCTATGAAATATAAATCTTTTATTGATTGAAGTATGCTGATATCCGAATTGTAAATATCCATGCTATTGAGAAACAGAATTCGCGGTGCCAGCATATTCTCTTCCATTTTGCTTAAATAAGCTTTTATGCGAATGTCATCGAAATCATCGGCAACCGATGCAAACCAGATTTTTTTCTTTCCTCTTTTTTTTAAATATTGTATCGCCTTATTTAAAACCTCCAACATATCCACTGTGACACAAGGCATTGGCTGATAAAGCTTAAAGGAAGAACCCGTATATAAATATATCATGAAAATGTCGTTTCTTTTTTTATAATTTTTAAGATAATATTGAGCCAAAAATTCATTTGAGAAAATGACTCCATCGGATAGATATTCTATGTTATCAAAATCGAATTTTCCGCATAGCACCACCCGCATGCCATATTTCTGGGCTCTTCTTATCATACCTCTATATACCATGATATAAAAAGGATTTACCAGGTCTTCCACAAAAAAGACGACTTCCTTTACTCCTCTCTCTTCGCGGTCCGGAATGTATGACAAAGGTTTATAGTTCAATTTTATCAGAGAATCCTTAACCTTTTCTTTATTTTTTTCTGAAACATAACCATTGTTATTCATTACCCTTGAAACTGTAGCAATACTTACCCCAGCCTCTTTTGCAATTTCTTTGTAGCGTACCATGAGGAATCACTCCTTTCACAGGGCGCTTATCAATGGCCTTCAGCGCAGAATGGAAAAATTTCGGCTATAGCAAAAATTCCAGCTGACATTCTCTGTCTTTCTGGAATTTTTGTAATTATATTTTTCATTGTACCACTTGGATAACAAATTGCAATGCTCATTCTGCCGTAAGTAGAAGAAAAGGGGCATTGCTCATTCATCCAAGTCGATGCTTGAGCAATATCCCCTTTCTTCTTGTGTAAATGGGAAAACTTTCCTTCAAAACATTTCATCCTGATACACAATCTGTCCGTCAATAATCGTACACATGGTCTTGGTAAACGTCTCCATAGGATTCCCGGAAAAAATGGCGATATCCGCGTCCTTTCCAGTCTCCAGGCTTCCCACCCGCTCATCTACGCCGCAGATCTGAGCGGCGTTGCAGGTAATGGCCGCATATCCCGCTTCCATAGGCAGGCCGGCTTTCACCGCCAGGCCGGCACAGATGGGCAGAGACCAGATGAGGGAAACCGGATGATCCGTGGTAATCGCCACCTTCACTCCCGCCTCATGCAGGGCGCCTGCGGTCTTGAATGCCATATTCTGTACTTCAATCTTATTTCGGCTGCTCAGATCCGGGCCCACAATGGCGGGAAATCCGGATACTGCAATTTCCTCAGCGATCAGATGGCCTTCCGTACAGTGATCCAGCGTCATTCTTATCCCAAATTCCTGTGCGATCCGGATCGCGGTGAAAATATCATCCGCCCGGTGCACGTGTGCCTTCAGCGGGATTTCCCCATCCAAAACCGGAAGATAGGGTTCCATTCGGAAGTCAGGTTCAAACCCGTCTGCCGCCTCCCTCTTTTTCTTCCTGTAGGATAACGCTCTTGTCAGTTCTTCCCGCAGGATTCCCGCAATGGCCATCCTGGTGGATGGAGATTTTCCCTGTCCGGAGTAATTTACCTTGGGATTCTCCCCAAAGGCCACTTTCAGGGCGGCGGGCGCCTTCACGATCAGTTCATCAATACATCGGCCCTTTGTCTTGATAAAAGCGAATTGTCCGCCCACCACGTTAGCGCTTCCCGGGCCCGCCATCACCGAAGTGATTCCGGCCCGCACCGCATCGTCAAAAGCTGCGTCCATGGTATTCACCGCATCTATGGCCCGAAGCCATGGGGTAACAGGCGAAACGTTCTCATTACAGTCGTCTCCCTCCGTCCCCTTTTTCTCCTCCGTAATACCCATATGGCAGTGCGCCTCTATCAGGCCAGGCATGACTAGACAGCCCGAAGCGTCCAGAAGCATAGACGCTTCCGAGCTCTCCCGACTGCTGCCTTCCAGAGGCACGATCCGTCCCCTACCCTTCTTTCCGGCAACGCATTCCCGGGCAAGCGTCTCCGCCATCCTTCGTCCTGCAGGACTTCTTAACCGGTCAAGCCCGCCCGTCACCTCCATGATCTTCCCGTCCTCAATATAGACACAGCCCTCCGGATGGGCCGGTCCGGCCATGGTCAACACATGGCCGGAATGAATTAAGAGTCTGTTTTTCATGCAAAATCCCCATCTGGCTGCTTCAGCAAATATCTGATTCCAACACTGGAAACCTTCGTTTCCTGTGCAGTACCGCGCCCTTTGCAGCAGAGCGCATCGAATCCTGCCCGTTAAGTCAGCCGGTTCAACGGGTTCACAGGCTGTCCATCTTTTGTCAGTTTAAAGTAAACGTTGCTGCCCTCCACGCTGTAATATTTGGTGGGCTGGGCTACCTTCCCGATGACCTCTCCACAATTCACGTAATCACCTTCAGAAACGGTCAGATCCGTAAGCTGCCCATACGTGAGTTCATAACCGTCTCCCAGATCCATGACCACGGCTGTTCCGATTTCTGGATCCGAATAGATTCTGCTCACCTGTCCGTCTGCAGCGGCCGTAATTCCTTCTCCCTGCACGGCGGCAATCACAATGGCAGGGCTGTACTTATATTGCTGCAGGGTAGCGAAATAGACGGTCTTGTCCATACTATAGTTTACCAGCACATTTCCCACGATCGGCCATACCAGCACATCCCCTTCCGTAAAGTCAAGAGGCGGCAGGGTGCTCATGGCATCCTCATCCTTTTGTTCATCCAATTCGGCCGTTTCTGTCTTTTCTTCAGAAGAAGAAGCGGCGGCCTTCTCTCCGTCCTCTGGCGCCGCTGCATCTGCTGCCGCCAGTTCCCCACCGTCGGCCGCAGCCTGCTCGTTACTCTCAGACGCACCATCCGCTGTCAGATCTTCTCCCTCCGGGCTTGCCCCATCCGCCAGAGCCGTTCCGGACGCAGGTTCCGCCGCTTCGGCCTGTTCCTCTCCCTGAGCCAAGTTTTGATCGGCCATGCTGCCCAGCATATTCATTCCTGGGTTGTCCACCCTTCCGGAACCCACTTCCGTAAAACTGGGGTCATAATCCAATTCCCCAACGTCCGCCAAATCCTCCAGGTCTTCGTCCCCGTCCTCCAAAGCAGTAAAATCGACGATATATCCGTCTTCCTCTTTCTCTCTGGTACTTCTTACGTACAATCCCGTGGCCGTCAGGGCCGTCAGCACCAATGCGCTGGATACCAGCATAATCGCCTTTTCCTTCTTTAAGCTTGATCTCCTTCTTCTCATAGGCCATTCCTTCTCTTTCCTATACATTTTGGCCGAGGCCAATCGTTGTTTGAAATCCTTCAAGCTTATTCTTTCCCGTTTTAAATTCCTTTATTCAGCGATTTTCTCCATTTCCACGTCCCGGAAAAAAGCCTTTAAAAGCGTCAGATAATCCGCGCCTCCCCCTGCTCTCCTATCTGCTTCATACTGACAGAACCCAAGTCCGTGCCCCACCCCCTTACAGGTAAATTCCACCCTTCCATCTTTGGAAACCACATCAAAACAGGAAGATGCCAGCCCAAAAAGGCTTCGAACCCGTTCCCCGGATATCCGTTCTTCCCCAGCTTCCATCCACAGCACATATCCTGCGCTGTCCCGGGTAAGGGCCAGTCTGGACTGCCTCGGAATTTCTAAAAGCTCCCAAAATCTTTCCTCCTCCATCTCCAGGCTGCTCAGATACGCATCCGACTCCATATCATGGCCGCAGTCCACCTGGGAGAGATAACCGTATCCCTCCCCCAACACTTCCCCGCCGTCCCGGGTGCTTCCCGCGCTGAGCCAAAAATAGGCCGGCTCCATAGGCCCTCCCTCATAGGTCATATAGATTCCTGCCGTGGCGGACACAGCCTGCTCCAGCTTTTCCCGGTTTACCTCAAAGTCCGCTCCCCACGCCTTCTGTAATTCCTCCATCCCCAGATATTCCTGTCCCAAATCTTGTGCGTCTATCCTCCCGTCTTTGCTGTTTTCATAGGCCCACATACACAGCGTACGCAGGATGACGGCCTGGGCTTTCAATGTCTCTTCCTGACAGCCTATGGGAATGCTTGCCGCCAGAGCCCCGGTCACATAGGTTTCCAGGGGGAGGGCGCGCGCGCCTGTCTCCTCCTGACAGATCACCACGATTCCCTCCTCCCCCTCGGGAAGTACTCGTCCCATGGTCTGCGTCCCCTCCTTTCGAAACAACAGGCTGCATACATAGGGGAGCAGCAGCAAAAATAAAAGTACCGCACAAAGATCCCCAAAACGCTGTCTTCGTGCGGTACTTCTATGATTCAGGCTTCCTCCCGTTTCCGACAAAAGCCATCCTTTCTTTTTAAGTCCCTTTATTCCCATTCCTTTCATGGGCCATTTCCTCCTCCCTTCCGGCATAGATGGGCGCCGATTTTAAGCGCCCATGTCACGATCCACCGGCAAAGCAGCCGGCCGCCTATTCTTTTTACAGACATGGCCCTGGTCTGCCCCGGCCGCGCGAATCGTATCCCTTATGTCTTATTGTATGAAGAGGAAGCCTGTGTTATGTTAGGAAACCCGGTTATAATTGATCAGACATCCGTCCAGGATGATCTGGCGCTCTTCCTCCGTCAGCTCGCCCAGGGTCATGGTGAATTCCTCCATCCCATTCTCCTTTACCACATATGCCGTGATGCGCTCCTGCGCCTGCGACACCGCCTGGCGTATACCGGGGAAGAAAAGGTAATCCTTATTCGTAAAGGGAAGCTCCCCCTCTTCGATGAGGAAAGGAAGCATGCCCCAGTTGATCAGATTGGAACGATATCTCTTGGTAGCATACTCGTTTGCGATATTGGCCCAGCCGCCCAGCACTTTCTGGCAGCTCGCCGCCTGTTCCCTGGCGGAACCGTCTCCCGGCTTCACCGCGAAGATCGTGGAACCAAAACCCAGATTTCCTTTTCCAACTCCCGGGAATCGTTCCGCGATCCGTTCCATAGCCGGCCGAATGGCAGGAAGGGCCTCCAACGGGCATTCTTCCTTCATCACCGCGGCCTGGGCCTTCTGTATTTCCTTTGCCAGGCCCACATAGGCGGGATCTTTTCTGGAAAGGGTGAATTCCGCCAGGCCCAGCGGATTGGAACGGTAAGAGGACGTCTCTCCGGAGGGAATCAATTCGTCCGTGGTGGTGACAGGATCATGGATTTCGGATACCACCTGCAGAAGCAGGTTTTCAGGCAGTTCGCCCATGGCGGGCCAATCCTTGATATTGGGCCCGAACTGGATTTCCACCTCCGGATCCGCCATTCCTTTGGAATCGAAAACCCTGTTTTCATAGATCTTCGCATCAAAGTGATACTGATATCTGCCGAAATTCCCGTCAAATTCCGTGGCCGGAGTCAGCACACCCTGATTGGCCGCAGTGGCCGCAATGGAACGAGCGTCCATCAACGCCACGGACGCAATCTGCCCGTTCTGAAGCTTGCTTCCCTCCCGGTTCGGGAAGTTCCTGGTGGAGTGGCGGACGGAAAACGCGTTATTGGCCGGCGTATCGCCCGCACCAAAGCAGGGCCCGCAGAAGGCCGTCTTCATCACTGCCCCCGTCTCCAGAATCGTCGCAGCAGTCCCATTTTTAATCAATTCCATATAAATGGGCATGGACGCGGGGTAGACGCTGAGCGTAAAGCCCTCTGACCCAATATATCTGCCCTTAAGAATATCCGCCGCCGCGCAAATGTTTTCAAACCCGCCGCCCGCGCAGCCTGCGATAATCCCCTGATCCACACAGAATTTTCCGTCCCGCACTTTGTCCTGTAGACAGTAGGGCACCGCTCCGTCCAGGCTCACCGCCGCACGCTTCTCCACGTCGTGGAGGATATCCGTAAGGTTGGCATTCACTTCCTCTATGGGATAGGTATTGCTGGGGTGGAAGGGCATGGCGATCATAGGCCTTATGGCGGATAAATCCACCATAATCATACCGTCATAATATGCCGCTTCTCCCGGAACGAGTTCCTGATATTCCTCTTTTCTGCCATGGATCTCATAGAATTCTTCAATAATACGATCCGTCTTCCAGATGGAGGATAAGCAGGTGGTTTCCGTGGTCATCACGTCAATGCCGATCCTAAAGTCCGCGCTAAGCCTTTCCACGCCAGGGCCCACGAATTCCATCACCTTATTCTTCACGTAACCGTTTGCGAATACCGCGCCGATAATAGCCAGAGCCACGTCCTGCGGGCCTACGCCCGGGACGGGTTCTCCCGTTAAGTATACGCCCACCACGCCGGGCATTCTGATATCATAAGTCTGGTTCAGGAGCTGCTTCACCAGCTCCGGCCCGCCCTCTCCCATGGCCATGGTTCCCAGCGCCCCGTAACGGGTATGGGAGTCGGAGCCCAGAATCATTTTCCCGCCGCCCGCCATCATCTCCCTGGCGAATTGATGGATCACTGCCTGATGGGGGGGCACATACACGCCGCCATACTTTTTCGCACACGTGAGGCCGAACATATGATCATCCTCGTTAATGGTGCCGCCCACCGCACACAGCGAATTATGGCAGTTGGTGAGCACATAAGGGATGGGGAATTTCTCCAGCCCTGAGGCCCGCGCTGTCTGGATGATGCCCACGAAGGTGATGTCGTGGGAGGTGAGTTTATCAAATTTAATTTTCAGGTTGTCCATATTCCCGGAAGTATTGTGCGCCGCAAGGATGCGATAGGCGATCGTCTCCTTCGCCGCATCCTGTCTGGTTACCTTTTTTCCGGTCTTCGCCTCTATTGCTGCCGCCGCATCCCGGGAATCGGGAATAATCTCTCCGCCTGCCAGATATGCGCCGCCGTCCAGTAATTTTACCATGGGTTCCCTCCTGTTTTCTTGTTTTAAGAAACGGTATAATCAAAACACATACATTCGCAAAACCGCCGGCCATCTCCTGCAGGTTGACAGGATGGCCGCGGAAAAAATTGAGCTTTTATTATAACGGTTTCATTATAATGGAAAGGAAAGAGGGATGCAACGGGAAATTATGCTACGCACGAAATAGTGCGCTCCGATTACAAGATATGTGTTACAACTGCGTCTTAAAAGCACAGATGTTGCCTTCATGTTATAGTTTAGCCGCAGCAGCAAAAGAAAAAGGAACTCTCTGCCCTGGATACAGAAATGGAGAAGACCTCCCGGCCCTCTCCACCCGTTTACTGCTCCATCTGTCTCCCCAGAAACCCTGCCGCGGATTGGATGAGCTTCTGCTCTACCTCGCCCATCTTTCCTCTGGCTTCATTGTTCAGCAGGGCAACCGACCCAATCACGTCCCCCTCGCAGATGATGGGGCAGATGGCCTCATTGAGGCATTCCGGCTCCCCTTCTTCCGTCATTTCAATGAAATTCCGGTCGCCCTTAACCGCCAAGACGCTTTCCCTGCCCTCTATGGCGGCTTCCAGGGCTTTGCTGATCCCTTTTCCCACCAGGGCCTTACAGCCTCCGGCCGCTGCGATGAATTGATCCCGGTCCGAGATCAGCGCCATCTGGCCGGAAACCTGGGCCAGGCTTTCCGCATATTGCTTGGCAAAACTGCTCATCTCTCCGATGGGGGAATACTTTTTCAGGATGATTTCCCCTTCCCGGTCGGTAAAGATTTCCAGCGGATCGCTCTCCCGGATGCGCAGCGTCCTGCGGATCTCCTTCGGTATGACTATCCTCCCTAAATCATCTATCCTTCTCACGATTCCCGTCGCCTTCATATAAAAAACCTCCATTTGCACATAGTAGAAATTCACGCCGTAAACGTAATCCTAGTATCTGTAAATGGAGGTATTTTATACCTGAAAGCAAAACCAAAACCTATTTTAATGTTTTCTCAAAAAATCTGTAGATCTCCTGGTAATATTCGTCTCCGTCAAAGAACCCGTGTCCCTGGCCAGGCACTATTACAAGGCTTACCTCATTTCCAGCTTCCCGCAGGGCCTGTTCCATCACCTTGCTCTCCTCCAGGCTGACCAGGCGGTCCACATCCCCATGCATCAGAAGAGTAGGCGGGTTCTTCCTGCCCGTGTAGGTCACCGGGCTGGCTATTTCAGCCATACGATGGCATTCCTCCACATCGTCGCTTCCGAACAGATTCCGGTAAAGCTGAGGCATCTCCTCTCCACTCTTTCTCGGCTTGCGCAGATCAGCAGGGGCATACCAGGGCACCACGGCCTGTATCCGGCTGGAATAGCCGCTGTTATGCTCGTCCACGAACTCCGCATCGTCGCTGTAGGCCATCAGCTCAACCAGATGTCCGCCGGCCGATTCCCCCCAGGCTCCGATATGCGCAACGTCAACATGGTATAATTCCGCATTGGCGCGTAGAAACCGAACCGCTGCTTTACAGTCTATGATCTGCGCTGGAAACGGCGCCACCTGGCAGAGACGGTAATCGATGCTGGCCGTCACATAACCCTTTTTGGCGAGCTCCGCCAGCTCCCGGCTTGGAAGATACTTCCTGGTTAAGTTCTCATCCGACCAGCCGCCGCCGTGCACCCAAATCACCGTAGGCAGTGCGCCCTGCGCATCAGCCGGGTAGACGATGTCCATCCGGTACTCCCTTCCGTTATTGACGGTATAGACCACGCCTTCCGTAAACGTCAACCCTTCCTTTTCATAATCGATCATCGGCGGGGTTACCACCTTTGCTAAAGGCTCTTCATTTAAATTCATATGACGGCTCCTTCCTCTCCAACCCTGTCCCACAATTGCCTGCCGCGCCCTTCCTTTTGTCCGAATATTCGGACTGCGGAAATACACCGTTCCAGATCCGGCCGGCACGCCTTTCCCATGGCCTGCACAGCAGCTGCGCAGGCCATGGCATCGGGATCATTCCACGTTGTCTTTAATCTTATCGTATTCCGTTTTAAGAGAAACATATTTTTCGTTCGCCCACTCGGTCAGCTGATCGGCCCCCATCTTTTTCGCAGTTTCCAGCATGCTTTCATATTTGGCCTTGCATTCCTCCGCGCTCCCAGCCGTGATGATATTGGTGGACTCGTTCATATATAATTCCCTCAAATTGTCCATAATCACCTGTTCGTTGGAATCGGCTCCCATCCGCAACATGCCCAGAACCGGATTGGCATCGCTGATCTCCGTCAGGGCCACTCTGGCGTCATAGGTATAGCCGCCGTTTCCGTATCCCGGCAGCACGTTGGTCTTGCCGTCATGACACATCCATCCCCAGAACTTCACACCATCCTCTGTGTTGGGCGCCTCGAAATCATAATTCAGGATCGGATAGCTATGGTCTTCGTCCCAATCCCAGTCTTTCCCCTCTTCACCCCAGAGCAGGAGCTCCTGTCCCTCGTCGGACCAGGCCCATTTACAGAATTCCAGGACTCTTTCCGGATCCGAACAGCTTCTGGGAATGAACAAGCCTCTCCAGCCTGCCGTTGTCTGCGTCCAGTGCGCGCCCTCTTGTCCCCTGGTCATATCGATCAGCAGCTGTACTCTAAAATCCACACCTGCCTGTTCCAGCTTCGGATTGAATACATCTCCTGCATTGCTGTAAAAGCTGTCCGCGAACAGTTTTCCGCTGATCATCAAATCCTGATCCTCATTGCCCGTCCATGCGAAATTCTCATCCGTCATGTAACCTTTCCGATACCAGTCATTCATCTGTTCATAGTATCCGAGCAGATTGGGATCCATAATAAACGGAACAGCTTTTCCGTCCACATCCACGAATCCGTCCTCATTGGGCGTTGCGCCGCACAGAATCTTAATATAGTCATTGGTAAAACTATAATTGTAGGCAAACGGAACGATGTCCGGATAGTTCTCCTTCACGCTCTGCAGAAGATTGCTAAAGTCGTCCAGGTTATTCAAGGCAGGAGAACCCAGCTCCTCATAAATATCCGTCCGAATTACCATTCCAGCCTGTTCGTAGACCACCTTGTCCCAATCAGCCAGAACGGAGTTAGGGGAATATCCCACCATTTGGGTATAGAGCTTCCCGTCGTCGGCCGTATTGACGAAACGCATCACAGAATGAATGTCCAGATCCGTATTATATTCCTCCGCAAGCTCATCCAGGGAATAGCAGATGTTGGAATCGGACAGACGGGTGAATTTCCCGGAGCAGACCAGGTCGCCCAGATCGCCGGAGGCAATCATCATGTTCAGCTGGTTCACATCGGACGGAACGGTGACCTCAAATTTAATCCCAAACTTTTCCGTTACGATGTCCGGGATCCTTCCTGACCATTCGTCATAAGGCCACCAGATTTCATCACAGAACAGCTTCAAGGTGATGATTTCATCCTCCGACCAAGTCTTTTCTCCCTCGCTCCCTTCCGCATCGGCCTGCGCGCCTTCCGCATCAGCCTCGCTTTCGGTTCCAGTCTCTGCCTCGGGTTTCGCTTCGTCGGACGGCTCCGTCCCCGCTCCGCCTCCGCAGCCGCTCAGAAGCAGCCCCGCGGTAAGCACGGCAGCCAGCAACCTTTTCACTGTTTTCCTTTTCATAAGCAAGATACCTCCTTTATAATAAATTAAAAATACATGACATGCAACTCTCTCGTTTGGGCTATTCCTTTACCGCCCCGATCATGATTCCCTGCACGAAATACTTCTGCAGGAAGGGATAGACACACATGATGGGAAGCATGGATGCCACCATGGCGGATGCCTGGGTGGTCATGGATGTGGACGTGGTCACCATGGAGCCGCCCGTGGATGTGGAACCCAGCGTCTGGTTCACCTCGGTCAGCATCCGATAAGCGATCGTCCGCAGCCCTTCCCCGTTTACATAGTAGGCGGAATCCAGCCAGGCGTTCCACTGGTTTACCGCTGAAAACAGGGCCAATGTGGCGATAAACGGCGTGGATACCGGCCTCACGATACGAAAAAGGATCGTAAACTCAGAGGCCCCGTCCAACCTTGCCGACTCGATCAACGAAACCGGTATGGACGCAAAGAAGTTAATTCCCACCATGATAAAAAACAGATTCAACATGGACGGTATGATATAGACCCATACCGTATTTAACAGATGAAGATTGCGTAACGTAATATAGTACGGAATCAATCCCCCCGACACATACATAGCAAATATGACGAGGAATTTATATATTTTCCCGAAAATCAGCTCTTCCCGGGATAATACATAGGAAACAAAACAGGTTGCCGTAACCGTCAATAATGCCCCGAGGATCGTCCGGAAAAAGGAGACCTGAAAAGCCTTGATCCATTTCTCCTGGGCCAGTAGGTTCACATAATTGAAAAACGTAAATTTCCTGGGGAAGAAATAGACGCCTCCGCGCATAAAATCATAGCCTTCATTAAAAGAAGCCAAGATAATGTAATAGAATGGATAAGCGATCAGTGCAAAGACTGCCAGCAGCACGACCCACACCACTGCGTCGAAGATCACATTCTCCTTTGTCCATTTGTATTTTCTTCCAACCGCATTTTCTTTCATCTTTCCTCTCATTCCGCCGCATAAGCGGCATTTTAATCAGAAAATCCCATCACCAGTCGTCTTCTTGGCCCCCCAATTGCTGATCAGGATCAGCAGTACGGAAATTACAGACTGAATCAGATCCACCGCCGTGGCATAGGCGAACCTTCCGTTTGATAGCCCTGTCTTAAACGAATAGGTCTGTAGGATCTCGGATGTGGAATTATTAAAGGTATTCCCGAAAATATAGGCCTGTTCAAAGTTGGATCCGCCCATACCGCCTCCCAAAAGGCTTCCTATGGACAGGATCAGGACCGTGATAATGCTTGCCCGGATCCCCGGCAGGGTAATATGCCAGATCTTGGCCAGCCTTCCTGCCCCATCGATGTCCGCCGCCTCATAGAGCTGGGAATCGATCCCCGCAATGGCTGCCAGGAAAATGATCGCCCAGTATCCGGAATTCTTCCAGACCGCCAGGAAAACGGAAACTCCATAGAAATAGTCCGGAGAGGTGAGAAAGGGAACCGACGTATCCACCAGCCCCAGGTTCAGAAGAAGCTTGTTGACAATGCCCGTGTCCGCATTTAGAAAAGCCGTAGCGATTGTGTACAGCAGCACCCAGGAAATAAAATTCGGCAGATAACTGACCGTCTGCACCAACCGCTTAAACCAGGTACAGCGCATTTCACTGAGCAAAAGCGCGAGCAGAATGGGGGCGGGAAAGGACAACGCCAGCTTCGATATGCTGAGCACCAGCGTGTTTTTCAGAATTTCCCCGAACCGATAGAAGCTGAAGAATTCCTTGAACCATTTCAGCCCCACCCATTCGCTTTCAAAGATCCCGGCAAATCCCATGTTGATGGAATAATTCTTAAAAGCAATGATAATGCCGAACAGGGGCATATAAGAGAATAAAAACAGGATCGCCATTCCAGCCAATGCGATCACCTGCAGCTGCCATTGTTTTCGGAACTTTTTCCATTTAAGTTTAATAACCTTTCCCATCTTTCGTTTCTGCCTTTCCTTTTCTTATGAATTTATTATAAGAAAACAAAGCAGACGCAAAAAGAGGAAAAAACATGGATTATGGGGAAAAAAGAAAGACCGTCCCTAAGGAACTTGCGCATTTTTCGATCCCAACATGCATGGCGCATTTTTCCTTGATGAATCAATAGACTTTACATCTTCGTCATGATCTATTCTTTCCATAGGGAGATATAGGCAATATGAATCGTGAAATGAAAATGACATGCCAGACTATTGTCTGAAAAGTAACCGCATCTAAGCTCCCATCTTCAGGGGTTATGCTGAAGATATAACCTTTATAATGAGGCCATACCTTTAATGGATGAGGGGATATCCCCCAAGTGCCGTATTTTGGCGGCTAGGGGCGTTAATGTCAATCGGCGTACTTGACGTACGCCGATTGACATTGCCTTGCCAGCCGTCCCAATACGGTACTTGGGATCCGAAGTAATTTTACATCCTTTAAGAGATCTTGGAAACCGCCAAATATCTTCCAGGCAATATTTGTGAACGACGCCCACAGGGCCGGCGGTCATCCGAAGGCCTATTTGAGGCTGGTCCTTCCTCATTCGGCAGCGTTGCGAAAAACGCACCCAAAACTCACATATACGCTCGTCCCTCCGCCCGGGAAACTTTCGAAGCGCAGCCCGTATTCCTTCCCGCAGTAGAGCTTGATCCTTTCGTCGATATTCTTAACCCCGTACCCGTGTTGTTCGCTCCGCTGCTCCTCCAAGAGGCTCTCCAGCCGTTCCGCTTCCATCCCTTCCCCGTTATCCCGTATCAGCAGAAGCATCCTGCCCTCCTCCTGCCATCCATAGATCTCGATTTCGCAGCCCTCCCTGTCTTCCTTTACCAAGAAGCCGTGCTGCACCGCGTTTTCGATCAGCGGCTGCAACGTAACCTTCGGGAGCGACGCATCCATCATTTCCTCCGGGATTTCAATGATCAGATCGATATCCGTATCAAACCTGTAATTCTGCAGATCCACGTAATTACGCACCTGCTCGACCTCGTCCCGTATCCGGATGATCTGCCTGCCCCGATTCAGACTCAGCCTGTAGAAGTCCGCCAGTTTACAGGCAATGTCGCTGATTTCCGATACGTTTTCGTCCCGCGCCTTCCAGTTGATCAGGTCCAGCGTGTTATATAGAAAATGGGGGTTGATCTGGGCCTGCAACAGGCTCAGTTCCAGCCTTCGTTTCTCCCTTTCATCCTCGAGCCTGGAGGTAAGAAGGGCCTTTACCCTGCCGAGCATGTCCTTATAGTAGTCTCCCAGCACATCCAGTTCATCCCTGCCGGCAATCTCGTTTTTGGCAGGATCCTCTATCCCGCCCTCCAGATATTCCCCCATCTCCTGCTGCAGGCACCGGATCCTGTCTACGATGTTTGCAGAATATTTTTTCTCAAATCTGCGATAGATGAACGCCAGCACGAAAAACAGGACGAGCCATATCATGAAAATCTGCAGGAAACCATCCAGAAAAAACAGACGCGGAATCATCATTATGATCAGCCAGTCCGTCCCCCGGATCCGCTGCATATGATACAAATAGTCCCCCTGACGGCTCCGGAGCGTCATCCAATCATTGCCTTCCTCCCACTTTTGCGCCGCTTCCGAGAGGATTTCTTCCTCATTGCCTGCAAAATAGTCCGCTCCCTCCCGAAGCATTACGAGACCCTTTCCCCTGGAGTAGAGAAAGATCTCGGCATCCGGATTCCCCAGGGCGATCAGATCCTGGATTTCCTCTTTTCTGATACATGCCTTCTGAAAGGCGATGGGCGCCGTATTGTCCCCGATCTTGCGAAGGAACGGGAACACCTCCACAGGCCTGGACAGGTTCGTCATGTGGATTTTCTCCGGCGCAAGCCAGATATAGGAAGCGTTATTTTGACGGAATTCGGCAAATTCCGGATAGTTCTCCAGCTCCTCGATGGAGCGGAAGGTAATATTGTCCTGGTACAGCGTTTCCTTGTCCAGATAAAGGGTGATCGGGTACAGGGACAACGCCTCTGTTAGGACCGCCAGCTGCGCTTCGATATTCCGCTTGGCGTAGTATTTTCCGACCTTATCCTCTCCCTTTTCCTGCATCGATTCGATCACGATCCGGGAGTTCTGTATCATATACGACACATAATAATATTCCGAAACCCGATGCTCCACGGCGTTTTTGATCTGGACGAACTCCCGCAGGGAAGTTTCCCGGATGCTGTCATAGACCGTTTCCCTGGTCCACAGGGCAATGACCGCCATACCGGCCAGAAAACAGGTTAAGAAGGTATAGAGATATTTTCGCAACAGCTTCTGTCTGATGCCCCCTGCCTTTGCGCGCGCCCTCATCATTTCCGCCCCCGTTTCCTGTACTCCGAGGGCGTCATGCCGTATTCCTTCCGAAACGCCTTTGTCCAATAGTTGGCATCTCCATAGCCCGAAGCCTGCGCAATGGCGCCCAACGGCGATTCCGAGGCCATAAGGAGCCTTCTGGAATGCTCCAGACGGGTGCTGCGTATGAACTGCCCCAGGGTGATGCCTGTTTTTTCCTTAAAAACAGCCGTCATATACTGCGGGGTAAGCCCTACATCTTCCGCGATATCCCGGACCGAAAGGTTCACATTCCCAAATCCAGAGCGGACATATCGGACGATCCGATCGATTTTCAGGTTGCCGGAAAGGAAGCTTTCCTTATTCTGAAAATAAGAGCGGATATTTTCCTGCAGATAACCGTAACATTCCTCAATGGTCTCAAAATCGCCGAAACGCGTCCATAGGTAATCCGTTCCCGTCTCCCCTCCCAACAGCTCGTCTTTCATTCCGGATTCCTGCAGAAGGGAGAGCTGCAGGGTGAAAAAAATATTTTTTGCCTGATCCGGCAGGGAATCCGTCTGCTCCTTCAGATAGAGATAGATTTCCTCCGCAATCCGCAGGGCCTGTCCTGCCTCCTCCTCCAGAAGCGCCAGTTCAAATTCCTTCACAGGGATTTTGGCAGGATCGGCCACCCTATTTCCCTCGGCCTCCTGCCTCACCAGGCCGCCATATCCCAGGAAAAAGAATTTTTGGAGCTGACAGGCCGCCTGCGTATACAGCTTTGCAGCCTCCCCATAGCCGCTTCTTCTGTCGCTCACCGCAATGAAATAGGAGCCCGGTCCGAACCGCCCTTCCTCAAAATCTACCAGAAACCTTTCCAAGTCTGCGAATGCCTTCGTATAATATTCATCCCTGGAAAAGGCGAACAGGCAGGCCAAGATTCCTGCGCGGCTTTCGTCATAAACCCGCCTTGTCCGGCCAAAATACGCCTCCAACAACCCCTTCAGTTTTTCCGCTTCACCGGAAAGGCGTTTATATTTTATGATCATGCAAAGGAAATCGTCCCCTCTGCCAATCTGCCTTTTACCCCCCCCCACACTCTCCATCAGGCCCTCTTCCCAGATACCATGCACAAGATTTTTAAAGACGCGCTTCCCCATCTGATCCGTATATTCGCTCAGGATATCTGCCGCCAGGGCCGCCTTCTCTTCCTGATTTCTGTCTCTTCGTATCTTCCCCACCGCCTTCCTGACGGCTTCCTCCATCTGTTCCGGACGGATAGGCTTCTCGATATACGCTTCCGCTTCCAGACGGATCGCCTCCTTGAAGTACTCCAGATCCGAATAGGCGCTCATGAAGATGATCCTGCACCGCAGCTCCTTTTCCCGGACGTATTCCACAAGCCGAATCCCGTCCATCTTTGGCAGACGGATGTCCGAAATGATGATATCAGGCGCATGGTTCTCCAGATATACAACCACCTTTTCCGCAGATTCAAAAGTTTCCACCGAATCAACGCCGAGCTGTTTCCATCGGATATGCCGTAGCAGGCCGTTCCTCACGGATATTTCGTCGTCCAGTATAATTGCAGTAATCCGTCCGTTTTTCATCTAAGCCTTGTCCTCCCGGATGGAAATAAAAAATCAGATACGTTCCAGAAACCCCGCAGGATTTATGGCAGCCACCTTGCTTTCCGTAAAATCCCCGGTATTCCTGGTTATAATATAATTTGCCTTTATCCGTACTGCGCAGGCGCTCTGTACGGCATCATCATAATCCCTAAATTTCGTATCGACCGCTTTCTTCAAATCGTCCGCCTTCAAATCAGCAACGGAAAAAATCAGGAACAGTATATCCAAAATTTCCTTTGTTTTGACTGCATCCAACTCCTTCCTTAGAATATAATAAATATTCGATACGGTAAGGGAAGACATCACCCCTGATATTTTCTTAACCTCGCAAAGTTTGAAAATTTTTGCTGAATCCTCATAAAAATCCGGACGTTTACAAAGCACGTCTAAAATTACGTTTGTATCAATCATTACTTTCATAATTTACGCATGCGCTCCGACCTGGCTTCCTTTTCATTATAATCGCCCTTTAACACGCCCACCAGCGAATCCGTCAGGAAAGATACGCTTTTATCATAAGACATCAGCCTCGCAACCTCTTTGCCGTTTTTCATTATAATAACATCTCTGCCCGTCTGTACCATATTCAGATATTTGCCAAAATTGTTTTGAACATCCGTAGCAGTAGCCATTGTCATAGAACCGCCTCCTCTTCCCCTTAACTCGTTTAATTATAATCGGTTTTATCTACTCCGTCAAGATGTTAGCTAATATATTCATATGATATTTTATCCAATATGGCAGTGATTCAGACGCCCGCTGATCCTCCGATCGAAAAAGGTTAAGATCCTAACGGGCGTCTGAATCGCTACCTGATAGTTTTTTTTCACACCTGCCAGGATACTGCCCGTAAGGAAACGTGCACATATAAAAGAATCAGGCCGCCGGTTTTCCCGGCGGCCTGCGCTTTATGAATAGGCGTTGGTTTGTTGTATCTGCGCTATATAAAAATAGCTGCTTTCTCTTTCCGTTATGCTGTGGGGTTGAGTTCCCCTTCTTTTTCGGTCTTCCCTCCGCGTACCCATTCTTCCGTCACCACCACGTACTTCACACAGCGGCGGTCTGCATAGCTGTATGCGATGTGAATGCTCCCATCCTTTGCCTGCATCATCACAGGATATTCATACCTGCGGTTGTTCACCGAATTGCTTTCGCCCAGGAATCCGTCTCCCGGCTCCGCCAGCCTGATATAAGGCCAAGTCTGACCTCCGTCATCCGAAATCGCTACGGCCACAGGACATCTCAGACGGGGCCATACGGTAAGCGAAGGATCATCATTGGCGCGAATCGGATTGTAAACCACAGCCACCGCACCGGAGTGTAGCTTGACGGCTGAAATGCTGGAATTGTTGTTGGGAAGCTCCGTCCTGACAGGTTCGGACCAGGTATCTCCCCAGTCTTCGGAATGGGAAATATAGATGTTGTCCGCCGAACGGCTCCGGAACAACGCAATCAATTTGCCCGGCTCCATTTCGATCAAGTTGGCATGTACCCGTCCCCGACTCCCCGGGATCTCCACACCCCTCCAGGTCTTTCCCTTATCATCGGAGATCTGAACCACCGTAATATCGCTGCCATAGTGGGTATCATCGTCAAAGCAGATCCAGTTTCCAAACAGCCATCTGCCGTTTGAGAGCACCTGAATCTTCTGTCTGCAGAAAGAACCCTCCCGGCCGAATATGGTCTCCGTCTTTCCCCAGGTATATCCATTGTCCTTAGATATCTTCCTGCGTATCTCCGCCGTGCTTTGCAGGCTCTCTTTGCCTGGCATGGCGCTGCGGGATATCTGCGCGGTATACATAAGCCACACTTCCCCTTCCGGCGTGAGGAAAAGGGAAGGATTCTGCTCTGACCGTTCTTTGTCGTCAGAGACGATCTCGGGCATGCCCCACTGGCTCTCTCCCGCCTTGAGCCTGGAAACAGCAATGCTGATATCCGCATTCCCTTCGTCCGACCCTGCGAACCAGCAGCAGAGCATATCCCCGTTGGGCAGCTCCAGCAGATCAGCCGCATGACAACTGTTATAAGGATTGGGTATCAGGCTCTCCACCGTGCCCAGCAGTTCATTCCTGTAGAGTGTACCGTCCTCCTCCATCGTTTTCAATACTTTTATTTCTCTTGCCATATTTCCTCACATTCTGCCGCCTGCGGACGGCCTTATAATCGGGAACGGGCCAATGCCGCGGCATGGACCCTTTCTTCCTTTCCCTACTCCAACTATCGTACTCCTCTTTTATCCCATCCACAACCCCGTCCGGCGCCTGCCCCCTGTGAAATCCGTAAAGGGACACGCTTCTGTTCAGCCCTTTACAGACCCGATCAGGATACCTGACTTAAAATATTTCTGTACAAATGGATAGACGCAGATGATCGGGGCCATCGCGATTACCACTGCCGCTCCCTTCATATTATACTGGTTGATCGAGATGCCGTTGCGGATAACGGTCTGCATCGTCTCTCCCGCGCTATTGGAGGAAATAACCACCGACTGCAGCACCTGCTGAATCACCTTGTATTGAGGCGATTTCAGATAGATCTGGGGAAGCAGGTACTGGTTCCAAATGTTCACCGCATAGAAGGTTCCGATAGTGGCAACGATCGGTTTGGAAATCGGAAGATATACGTTCCATAGGATCCTAAACTGATTCGCCCCATCCACCGTAGCAGCCTCCTCCAGTTCATAGGGAAGCCCCTCCAAATAGGTCTTACAGATGATCAGATACTGTGTATTGATCGCGCCGGGAATGATCATCACCAGGGGATTATCGATGAATCCAAATTTGTTGAGGATGATATAGTTGGGAATAATACCTGCCTCGAATACCCAAGTCATGGTGAAGAGCGCCATCAGCACAAATCTGGACTTGACCTGAGGCCTGGAAAGGGCGTACGCCGTGATGTATGTGGCCAGAATCCCCACCAATGTGCCGAACAGCGTGTATACAAAAGAATTCCTCATGCCCAGGCCGATGTCCAGCTTGGGATTGGACAATACGTATTTAAAAACCTCCAGATTAATCCCCTTGGGAAGGAATGTCACCTGACCTGCCGCCAAATATCTGCCATCGCTGATGCCGATGAAAACCTCATACAAAAAGGGATAGATACAGATGAATGCGATTATGCACAGGATCGTGTCATTTATGATCTCAAACAGATCTATCTTTTTCTTTTTCATTCTTGCTCTTTCCCCCTTCCTAGAATAGTCTCGTCTCAGAAAACTTTGCCGCCAGTTTATTCGCTACGATTACCAGGATAAACGCGATGATCGACTTGAGCATGTTCACCGCCGTACCATAGCTGTAATCCGGGAATCCGGTGGACTGGAACGCGATACGGTACACATAGGACTGAATCACGTCAGCCGTCTCATAGACGCTGGAATTATACATCAGCAGGATCCTGTCCAAATCCACAGAAAAGATATTGCCGATGCTGATGATCAGCATAACCACCACCGAGCTGGATATGGAAGGCAGTGTAATAAACCACATCTTCTGCCACCGGCTCGCCCCGTCCATGTCCGCCGCTTCATACTGTTCCGTATCGATGGACATCATCGCGGCAATATAGATCACCGTGGAATATCCGAAGGTCTGCCAGATCTGAAGGATGATGTATAATGGCCTAAACCACCCCGGCTCAGCCATAAAGAAGATCGACTCCCCTCCAAAAAATTCGATGATCTTGTTCACCAATCCGTAAGACGGCGATACCAGCGTATACAGAATGCTCACCATGACTGCGGAGGAAATAAAGTAGGGCAGGAAGCTTAAAGACTGCACCGTATGGCGCACTTTCTTGATCCTGACCTCGTTCAGGAAAAGAGAAAAGATGATCGGAAAAGGAAAGACCACTACAATGGACAGAACCGCCAGAATGACTGTATTCTTCACCAATTTCAGCATGTAGGGATCCTGGCATATTTTTACAAACTGATCCAGGCCTACCCATTCGCTTCCGGAAATGCCCTTGAAAGCGCTGAACTTTTGGAAAGCGATCACCATGGCGCCCACCGGTCCCGCCTTGAAACATATCAAAATAAAGATACCAGGCAGCAACAGCAGGTAGAGAAGATAATTTTTCTTCAGATCCTTCTTGATCCGCTCTCCCAGCGGTCTTTTGGGCTGCGGGCTGTGGGCTGCCAGTGTTTTAGTACCTGCCATATACACACCTCTTTCTTTACCGGGTCCGGACGCAAGCCGTCCGGACCCGGTATATTACAACGAATGCCTGTCAGTTCCCATAAGTGTTCTTGTAAGCTTCCAGCTGGAGTTCTTCCATCCTGGTATAACCTGCCGCGTCCATTTCATCCAGGAACGCCTGCCAGTTCGCCTCGTTCAACTCGGTCCTTCCCATGATGAAGGAAATGATGCCCGCATCACAACTTTCTTTCAGGGAAGCGATGATGGAGGTCAGCTCTTCGGATTGTTCATCCGTATAGTTGATGTTGATTCCGTACTGCAAATGATCGTCATCGAACAGTTTCAATGCCGCATCCCTTACGATATCCGCATTGAAGGAGAAGAACGCTGTGGGATCCAGCGGTTTGCAGACCGTGTAACGGTCACTTAAGAAGCTCCATTCCATCTCGCCGTCAGGCTTAGCCAGCTCGTCGTCATAGCTGATCAGATATTTTCTTCCGTCAGCTCCCTCTTCGTAGCTCACGCCTTCCACGCCCCAGTTGGCCAGGGTCTGTCCTTCGTCACTGTAGAAATAATCGATGAACTGGATGATCGTCTTCGCCGTCTCTTCGGAAGCCTGGGCGTTGATGACGGTAGCCCTTCTCTGGTTATATTTAGGCGGCGTCTGTACCTGCAGCGGGTTACCGGCATCATCCACTAGGTAATCCATGACTGCCATGTTATAATCAGGATCGTAGTTCTTTCCTTCCAGGTTGAACGCAGCGGGTCTGGTATAGAAGTCGAAGCTCACAGAACCTCTTCCTTCCCACATGGCCGCTTCCCAGTCGCCTTCAGAGAATGCGCCGGCAACCCATTCCGGATTGATCAGCCCTTCATCATACCAGGTCTTCATGGTCTCAACCATTGTATAGGCCCCATCCGCATGAATATCATATCCGACGTCTACGTTATTAAAGTAGAAACCATTGGATTCTTCTGCAGAAATGCTGTTCGCAGCATTGAAGAAGGCCTGGAAGCGGATCACAGCTTCACGTCCCTGCAAAGGATAATAGTTAGGCACGTCGCTGTAATGCTCCTTCAGTTTACGCAGCGCATCTGTAAAATCATCTATCGTCTTGACGGAAGCCACATCCACGCCAGCTTTGTCAAAATGATCCTGGCGGTAGAAGATGAAGCTGCTCTTCAGAGCGTCTTCCACCAGCAGTCCATAGATGGAACCATCGCTGTTGGTTACCAGAGCTTCATAATCCGGATTGGCTTCCAAATAGGCCTTGATATGGGGTGCATACTCATCGATCAGAGGCCTGAGATCGTAGAACGCGCCCTGTGCGCCGTATACGTTCGCCTGGGCCTGTCTGCACATGGTGCAGTCTGTCAAAGTATTGCTCAGCACCAGCTGGTCCACTTCCGAATAAACATCCTCTTCCGAATCGGTACCCTTCTGGTATTCCACGGTTACGCCCGTTCTCTTCTCCGCTTCCTTATACCACTCCAGGTCGTTGATCCAGTCGATGAACGTGGCACGCAGATACATGCTGAAGGAACCGCCTTCGCCCACATAACCATCGGCCACTTCCTCTCCCTCTGCAGGGGTTTCGCTTCCTTCTTCTTCCGTCTCTGCAGACTCTTCCGTCGTTTCCGCAGGCGCGCTTTCCGTCGCAGCAGAATCCGTGCTGGAATCTGTGTTCCCGCTTCCGGACCCGCAGCCTGTCAAAGTCGCCGCTGTCATTGCGAGCGCCAGAAAAAGGGATAAGAACTTCTGTTTCTTCATCACTTTGTCCTCCTTTTACATATGAACAGTTATCTATGATCAGGCACAGGGCTCATACCTGCGCCAGGATCAATCCGTTGAATCTGTATCAATGAAAGCCGTATGTCAAGAACGGTCCTTATTCGCACCTGCCTCTGCCATGCGGATCGCATAATCGATTGCATTCACCAGGCTCAGTTCATTGGCGCTTCCATCGCCGGCATGTCCCTCTCCGGTGCCGTGATCCACGGAAGCCCTAATGATGGGAAGGCCCAACGTTACGTTGATCCCCGCCACCGCATCCCATTTCTTCAAATCCTTATTATAGACAAATCCCTTCACCTTAAGCGGGATATGCCCCTGATCATGGTACATAACCACCACAATGTCATACCAACCGCCCAGCGCCTTGGAAAATACGGTATCCGGCGGGGTAGGTTTCCCTTCTGGAATGCAGATGCCTTCCGCCATGGCCTCATCTATTGCCGGCTGGATCTCTTCAATCTCCTCCCGGCCGAACATGCCGTTTTCCCCACAATGCGGATTCAATCCGGCAACACCGATCTTAGGCTTCTCAATCCCTAGCGCCCGGCATCCTGCATCAGCAATCCGAATCACCTCCAGTACCCTGTCCTTTTTCACGCGTCTGCATGCCTCACTCAGGGATACATGGGTGGAAACGTGTACCACTCTCAGCCCTTCATGGGCCAACATCATGGTATAATGCTCCGTCCCGGTATAATGTGCATATATTTCAGTGTGCCCCGAATAGTGATGGCCAGCCAGATTGATATGATCCTTGTTCAGGGCATTGGTCACTGTGGCATCCACTTTTCCGGCCATAGCCAGCTCGATCACTTCCTTCACGTACTGGAAAGCCGCTTCCCCACACATACGGTCGCTTTCTTCATACGCCTCCGCCAGCTTTTCCGCGGACATAGTCTGCGCCAAAGCGTTTCTGTCCTTCCGGAACAGCCTCTTGCCCATGTCAACCTGGCCCATATCCAACACATCTACGCATCCGTAGCAAAATTCGGCGTCCTCCGGCCTCTTTACAGGATTGATCCTGATCTTCCCTTCGGCCCCCACTGCCTTAACCGCTTCTTCCAGACAAGCCGCGTCGCCGATCACCAATGGATTACAGCGTTCATAGGCCTTCGGATCCAACAGCGCTTTGATGCTGATCTCCGGCCCGTTTCCAGAAGGATCTCCCATCGTAATCCCGATAATGGGTTTCATAAATTCCCCGCCTCCTTATCTTATCTGATTCCTGCTTCCTTACACGCTTCCAGCACCTGCCTGATGGCGCAAATCCCTTCCTCGCAGATGAGGTGGAACGGGCTGCGGCATTTTCCCACGGGATAGCCCAACAGCTCCACCGCCGTCTTCACCACCGTGTTGGGATTTCCGTACCGGAACGTATTGCGGAAGCTGCGGATCGCATCCTGCGCCTTTCTGGCTCCCTCCATATCCCCTTTCACGAAGTTCTCATAGATGGCCACCATGTTTTCCGGAAATACGTTGGCACATCCCGAGATACTGCCTGCGCCCCCGGCCAAGAGATTCCACAGGATCAGGGAATCGTTTCCTGAAAGCACCGCAAATTCCCGGTTGCGCGTCAGTTCGATATATTGAAGCATGTTGTCAAAATTTCCGCTGCTGTCCTTTGCTCCCACGATGTTGTCGATCTCAGCCAGCCTCGCCACCGTAGCAGGCGCCAAGGAGTTCCCGGTTCTGGCGGGAATATTGTACAACACGATCGGCATACTCACCGCCTCCGCCACTTTCTTATAATGGAGGTAGAGTTCCTCCTGAGAAGCCGCTGCAAAGGAAGGCGTAATGATGGACAGGATGTCCGCTCCCATCTCTTCCGCCATACGGCTCATCCGGATAGTATCCCTCGTGGAAATACATCCGGTTCCCGCATAGACGGGCACTCTCCCCGCAGTCGTCCGAATGACGATGGAAAGAACCCTCTCCTTTTCCTCCTCATCCAAGATATAGCCCTCTCCGTTGGTTCCGAAGGCAAAGATCCCATGCACGCCGGCTCCGATCAGCCGTTCCACCTGATTCGCCAACTCCTCCTCATTGACCGCCCCATCCTCATACATGGGCGTGATCACAGGAGGAATAATTCCTCTTATCTCTTTCATACCAACTCCCATCTGTCCGCTAGAGCGGGCAAACAAATCAGGACCGTGAAATCGCAGATTTCGCATTGCTCCCGCCCGCCTGCTTTAGCAGGCACTCAAATCAGGACTGTGAAATCGCAGATTTCACATTGCTCCCGTCCGCCTGCTTTAGCAGGCACTCAAATCAGGACCGTGAAATCACAGATTTCACATTGCTCCCGCCCGCCTGCTTTAGCAGGCACTCAAATCAGGACCGTGCAATCGCAGATTTCGCATTACTCCCGTCCGCCTGCTTTAGCAGGCACTCAAATCAAGACTGTGAAATCGCAGATTTCGCGTTGCTCCCGTCCGCCTGCTTTAGCAGGCAAACAAAACTCACAGTACCTGCCCATAGATTTCCTTTGCATCCTCCGGGGTGACGGCCTTCTTATTGTTCACCAACAATCTGGTCACCTGCATCCCCGCTTCCACCAGTGTGTCCAGATCCTCTGAATCCACTCCAAAACTGGTAAGGGACGTGGGGATCCGTAGTTTCCGAAGGATCTCTTCCATCCTTCTTAGAACCACCTCTGCCTTCTCTTCCCTTGGACCTTCCGGCCTGCTTTCACCCGCCCATACCGCATCATAAATCCGGGCGAATTCCGCAAGGCAAGCATCCTGATTGAATCGCATCACCGGCAGGAGAAGAATCGCATTGGATACGCCGTGAGCAATATGGTATTTTCCCCCCAAAGGATAGGAAAGCGCATGAACCGCTGTGGTTCCGGAGGCGGTGATAGCCACACCTGCGTAAAAGGCAGCGCGGAGCATGTTATTCTTGGCCTCCATAGCGTTCTGATCCAAACAGGCCAATTCTATATTCTCAAAGATCAGCCGGGCAGCTTCCAGGGCGAATAGATCGCTGAACGGATTCGCCTTGTTAGACGTGAAGCACTCGACCGCATGGCACAGGGCATCGACGCCGGTGGCTGCGGCAATGGAGGCGGGAAGTTTTTTGATCATCCTTCCGTCCAGGATCACATGATCGGCGATCATCTCCGGATTGACGATACCAACCTTCAGTTCCTTTTCCGGAACGGCTACAATGCTGTTGGGGGTAGCTTCCGCACCCGTTCCCGCCGTGGTGGGGATCATGAGGCTCGCCACCCTTTTCTTTCCTGCGAGCGGGTCATCCAGGAGACCTTTTACCGTAAGATCGTCCCCCGTGATGGAAGCCAGCTTCGCGGCATCCATCACGCTTCCTCCGCCCACCGCCACGATCAGATCAGCCCCAGACTCCCGGAAGCTGTCTATCACCCGCTGCGCCTGTCCATAGGTGGGTTCCGCCGGAAGATCATCCAGAATCACACTGTCCACCCCGGCCTTTCTCACCTGTTCCAAGGGATAATCCAGCACACCGGATGCCTCAATCCCCTTATCCGTAAAGACTGCGACTTTCTTATGTCCCTGCAGGATCGATCCCATATGCTCCATGGCCCCTTCTCCGCAGTGCACGTTTCCAGGCATTCTCAGACTATATTGTTCCAACTTGCCATCCCTTCCTTTCCTGTCAATCCTTCCGTCGCCTCCTGAAGCCTGGATCAGAGAATCCCTTCTTCAGACTCCTTTGCCATCCCGATCAGTCGAATCAACAAATCTTCCTCTCCGAACCCGCCTGACTTGGAGATCACCTTCAACGTTCTTCCCTTTGATCTCATGCTGGAGTAGACCACTCCTTTTTCCAATTCATAGAGCAACGAGATCTGCCGACACTTCATCTTCCTCACGAAATGAATCAAAGTATCTCCTCCGATCACCATGATCGTGGGAATCACCCCCGTATCCATGACACATTCCAATATCTCGCTTATTCTATCCGCTATATAGACTCTGGCCTCTTCCAGGGGAATTAATTCCCGTGTCAGATACCGGTTCACTTCTTCCCGATCAGAACTGGTATCCAGGATACACACGCCCTCCCGTCCGCATGTTGATGTCACTTCCTCTACCAGCTTCCGTCCTTCCCCTGTCTTCAGATAGTCCTTTTCCAACAACTGTTCCAGGGTCAGCGTAATGCCTTTGATTCCCTTTTCCTTTGCATGGGACACCTGTCTCTTAGAAATATCATTGATACTCCCGCACACGATCAGGAACGGTTTTTCTAATTTTTCCGCCTTTTTCTCCGCACAGGAGATCTGCAGATATTTTGCCATGGCAGCGGCAAATCCTGCACAACCCGCCAGAATCCTCAGCCTCCCCTTCCCATGCAGATAATCCGTCACTTCATGCAGGTCTTCATCCGTTTCGGAATCAAAAACCGCGATCTGCTTCCCGCCTTCCTGTATCACCAGCTCTTCCGGCCGGGCATATTCTTGAACCATCCCTTCATATCCCCTAAAGAAATCCCGGATCCTGGAACAGGTAACGGGTTCAAACGGATCCCGTCCAAACACGCTCTGTTCAATCGGCGTTCCATCCACGTAACTGATGCCCCCTGCTACGATCCTGTTCATCTTAGGAAATGCCGGCAGGAATGCCAAGAAATCCTCTCCCGAGGCATCCAATACTGCCCTCACTTCCCCGGAAATATTCCCCCGCAGTCCGGAATCCGTTTTTTTGTACAAGCAGGTAATCCCTGCTTCCATCGCATTCCGGGTAAGCCGGTAGACGGTCTCATAAGCCTCCTTCTCACTCACATGACGGGTCTCCGTATCGATGACAAGAACATCAGCCCGCGGATATTGGGAAAGATCAATCCCCAGATCCGTTATAATCTCCGTTCTGGCCCCATACGTCGCAAACTGCACCCCCGTATCCAGCGCACCGGTGAAATCATCAGCTAATACCAGAAGTCTTTCCATATGTATACTCCTCAGGGAGGTTGAAAGCATTCTTCTTGAGCCTTCCAACTTGCCCAATGTGTTTCATTTTGAAACACATTATTCTCTCTTTTTTTATTCTTTATTTTCTCTCTATTCTTTCCATTTTTGTGCAGTAGTTCCAATTTATAGAATAGAAAGGCTTTTCTTTTGTTTGAAGTATGCTTATCTTAACAAGTTTCTTTTTGATCAACAAGAAAACAAAACAGGGAAACATGAAATAAATGTTTTATATTGAAACATGTTTTAAAAAAGTATACAATAGATGTGTAGTAGAAATCGAAATACATGCATGGAAACAACATCCTGTAAAAAACACAGACGGGAGTTAAAAGTGATAGATTTTTCACACTCCCCTGATTTGTATGCGCGCTCCAGCGCGCAATTGGGAGCAGACTATGAACAAAATCAAGATACTCGGGATCGCCCCTTATGAAAGCATGAGACTCCTCATGGTACAGGCTGCATCCCACAGAAAAGATATTGAGATGACCGCATTTACCGGCGACCTGGAGACCGGAGCGGAGATTGCATCTAAATTTACCCAGAACAACTTTGACTTCATCATCTCCAGAGGAGGCACCGCCCAGCTCATCCGCCAGGTCAGCAGCATTCCTGTTGTAGAGATCACGGTTTCCCTTTACGATCTACTGCGCTGTATGCAACTCGCCCAAAGTTCTTCCAGCCATTATGCATTGATCGGTTTCCCCAATATTACCAGGAATACCCACTTTCTGAGCACCCTGCTGAACTACGACATGGACGTCTTCACCATACATAACCAGAAAGAGGCGGAAACCATCCTGAAAAAGATCTCCCAGTCCGATTATGACGTGATCCTAAGCGATTCCATCAGCAATTCCCTGGCCAAGATGTACGACTTTCATTCCATCCTCATCACTTCCGGAATGGAAAGCGTCGATCAAACGCTGGAACAGGTAGTATCCTATGGCAACATGTATAAAGAAACCCTGCATCAGAGCAAGATCTTCCGGAGCCTCCTGGAAACACACCCCTTTGACGTCTATATGTTCGCTCCCGACGCAGAGATGCTCTACCATTCCAGGGACGAGCTGTATTCAAAGGAGCTGGTAAACATCATGTCTTCCCTCGTCCCTTCCGTGCTGAAGGATGGCCATAAAAAAGTTTATCGGAAGCATTCCGGCATCCTGGCCGCCATCGCAGGCACCCGCAAAGAGATCGATGGTGAAGACCTGATCCAATTTTATATCAATTTTCGGAAAGTTCCCCTCTCCCTGCTCAAAAACGGTCTGCACTATCTGGAAAAAGAAGACTTGCTCAACAACATGGAAAATTTTTATCTCAACGCCGTCCCCCGGCAGTTCATCGATGATCTCACCCGGGAAGCTGACGCTTCCCGTTCTCCCATATTCATATTGGGCGAACGGGGGCTGGACAAACAGAATTTCGTGGAAATGTTTTATGTCCGGGGAGCTGACCAGAACAATCCCCTGGCTGTAATTGACTGTTCCCGTCTGATCAACTCCAAAAATTGGGATTACCTGATGCAAGACATGGGGTCGCCCCTGAGCGACACCAACACAACCATTTATATACGCAATATTGACCTGCTCCCGGAGGCCAATTTCCGCGAACTCCTGCATACGATCAAGGATACCGACCTGCACAAACGGAACCGCATATTCTTTGCGCTTCCCCACAAGGTGAACGAGCCCTATCCCAGCCGATATCTGTCCGTCAAAAATCTTCTGAACTGTATTACTATAGAAATCCCGCCCCTGAGGGATACGCGGGAATACATCCCCCATATGGCCGGACTCGCCATCGGTTTCTTCAACGTGGAATCCGGAAAGGAGGTGGCGGGATTAGAGCCGGAAGCCCTCCAGCTCCTTCAGGAGTATGACTGGCCCTCCAACTATGCCCAATTCAAACGGGTCATCAGCCGTCTCGTGACCCAGGCCGACGACCTGTTCATCAAAAGCCCGGCCGTGAAGGAGATCCTGCACATGGAAACAAAGGAATTCCGTTTCTCGAAAAGATATGTTTCCGCAGATACGTCTGGGCAGCAGGACCGGCTAAATCTACACAAAACCCTGGAGGATATCAACCGGGAGATCGTGGAAATCGTCGTACAGGAGGAAAACGGCAATCAAAGCGCAGCAGCCAGGCGCCTGGGGATCAGCCGCACCACGCTCTGGCGGATTTTGCGGCAATCCTGACTGCGCCATGTTTGTGAAAGCCCAAGCCACGCCAGCCGCATGCAGACCGTTGCCGCCCATATCCCGGCAGAACCATCCGGAGCG
>CANSTU010000020.1 GCA_947650005.1 uncultured Lachnospiraceae bacterium | reverse complement strand
TCTGTCCTTAATAATATTACGAGATTTTTCGCATTTAGGTATGTTATGGACAGCCGTACCATAAGTAAGGACGAAATTTTGAAAAAGTCCGGGAAGTGCAGAAAAGCTAAGATTTAAGCGGAAAATGGGAGCTGGGTAAAAGTTGTTTTAAGATAAAGTTACTGAATTTTTCGCATTTAGGGCTGTTATGGAGAGCCGTATCATAAGTAAGGGCGAAAGTACAGCTGCTGTCAGAAAGCAAATCATGTATTGTTGTTATGCTGCCATCTGGGCGGCATATTTGTGAACCGTGAGGTGGTAGAACTGTTGGTTCTGGTTGTGTGGCTACGATTATTGAGTAAATAGAATTCTTGCTTTGGGACATTTTGTCTCGAAGTCACTGCGCAACAATTTAGACTTTGCGGATAGAATGGCTGGGGTCTGCTGGGGGCCGCCTTGATAAACAAAGTAGGGCGCCCCCCAGTGGACTCCAGCCATATCGCAAAAAAAACGCCGTTTTAAGTTTTCCCCAATAGCAGCGGTCTGGTGTAGGTTGGCTCCATTCTTTAGGTGTCGTGTTATTATGCCCTTGTCAAATACACTAAGCCATAGTGTTGAACAACGCATTTATTTTACATGATAATTCATCAGTACTTTTGCAAAAATATTTATGTTTGAATTTAGGAAACTGTTTTAAAGAAAAAAGAACTTAGGATTGTTGTTTAGTTGTCTGTAAAAAAGAGAGGATTCTTGATGATGTATCAGACATGGTGCTAGCACCATGTAATAAAGGTAAATAAGGAGAAAATCATTTTGATGCCAAAATGGTGCCAAGAAATCAAGCAAAAAAATACGCCGCATAAAAACAACGATTTTATGTTTTTTTCCGCAACAAAAAGTATAGAAAATACCAAAACAACGCTATTCAAATACCGTCAACAATGTTTCAATAAGCTTTGTTGCAAAAAATGAGGACGGCTTAATTGTTGGTATTTTATTCGGATTAACAGATTATGTATATTTGTTTTATGTGACAGATTTGGGAGTTGACAGAGATTATGAGGGGCATGGAATTGGTAAACAGCTCATGAAAATGGCACATGATAAAGCTGGCGGCAAAAAGACATCGCAATATATCTAACAGTAAATGAAAATGATATTCCATTTTATGAGAAACTTGGTATGAAAAAAGCAGATGATGTTATGCAATGCAACCATATAGAATGGACAGAATTTACAGTGCAAAAAAGGCACAACTTCTTACTTTGCAGGGAATTCGATAATTTGAAATTTGGGTGATTATATAACTACATACGAAAGGATATTGGGCATATGCATAAATTATTTTTAGCGTCCTTATTTAAGGAAGTGTCTCAAATATTTGTAGATTTTGCTAATGAAAATCTTGTAGGTAAGAGGGTAACGTTTGTTCCAACTGCCGCATTGCCAGACAAACTGGATTTTCATGTAGAATATAGCAAAGAATTGTTATCTAAAATGGGACTTATTGTTGATGAATTAGAAATTTCCATGGCAACTCATTTAGATATAGTAAATAAATTAGAGAATAACGATTATATTTATGTTACTGGGGGGAATACATTCTTTCTGCTTCAGGAAATGAACAAATCAGGTGCAGGGAATTTGATTAAAACACAAATCAATGCAGGAAAACTATTTATAGGTGAATCTGCAGGTGCAATTTTGTTGGCTCCTGATATTGAATATGCAAAAGACACAGATAATCCTCTTGTAGCGTCACAATTAAAAACATTTGAGGCATTGAACATTATAGACTTTTATCCCGTACCACACTATAAAGATGATTCATTAAAGGATGCCGTGGAGCTAACAATTTCAAAATATGGTACAGAATTACCGCTTGTTCCATTCAGTAATTCACAAGCTATACTTGTAAAGGGAAAAGAGAGGCAAGTTGTTTCGGAAAAAGTAGCATCAAGTTGTGACTTCTAGCCAACTTAAATTGAAGGTTATGTAGGGATTGGATGACTTGTGCAACTATAATATTGATGTATTTGTTTTATCATACGATTTCTGTTTGTTGATTAGAATGGTGGAGAATAATGAATTGATATTTTCCTTGTTAATGTTTTGTTTACATGGTGCTAGTACCATGTAAACAAAACATTAACAAGGAAAATGGTGGTCTTGGTGCCAAAACGGTGCCAAGAAATCAAACAAATAAAATACGCCACATAAAAACAATGATTTTACGCTGTTTTTCGCAATAAAAAGTATAGAAAATACCACAAAAAACACGATTCAAATACCGTGATAAAGGACACATGAAGTGTGATTTAGAGTGAATAAGAAAGCATGGTTTGGCATTGCAACTGAAGTCTGGCAGACTGCTTTTGCAAGATTAGAAGAAAGGAGGAGAAATATGCGGAAAGATATTTTGGAGGGGCTTCAAAGGGAAGTGTATAGCAGGTGCTTGAAAGAAACAAATAAATTTGGAATGGGATGTTACTATCATATTGCTGCAGTGGTGAGAAATGCAGAAATTCTTGCAGACAGGCTTGGGGCAGACAAGGAGATTGTGATGGTTGCGGCCTGGCTGCATGACATTGCTTCTGTTACAGATTATAGTTTATATGAACAGCACCATATCCATGGGGCAGAAATGGCTTATGGCATTTTGAGGGCATATGATTACAATGATGAGAGAATTGCCTTGGTGCAAGGCTGTATAAAAAAGCATAGAGGGAGTTTGGGGATGGAAAGAGGCAGCATAGAGGAGCTATGCGTGGCGGATGCGGATGCAATCTCGCATTTTGACAATGTTCCCAGCTTGCTGTATTTAGCGTATGTAAGGAATGGAATGGGAATGGAAGAGGGCAGGGAGTTTGTAAGGAATAAATTGACCAGAAGCTTTCGGAAATTATCTGCAGGCAGCGCAGAACATTATAAAGAAAAATATGAGAAAGTTATGGAAGTTTTAAGTTAACTCGTTGTGCTACTTATATAATCAAAACAACATAGATTACCAAAAAGACAAAAAAGCCTAGAAGGTCCCTTCAGAACTCAGAAAACTTAAATTTTATTTAAAAATAATAGCAAAATCATGAAACACACAGAGTTTTCCGACAGTGATTTATTTGAAAGAAAGCAGGCAGACAAATGGAAAACATGGAAACGAAACAGAAAAACGGGAAGAATTAAGCAGACCAATTTGGCCTCCTGGATTGGAGAAAAATGAAAATACAGTTAAGTGATAATTTAATGAAGCATTACTTGCAAAATGTCTATTTCATAAACGGACACAGCTATGCAGGGAAATCTACGATGGTCAGGATGCTGGCTGAACGTTATGATATGATTCATTGTGGTGAAAATTACCATGATGTATTTCCACAGAATAAACTGTCAAGGTGGAAGCAGCCTGGACTGTGCTATTTTGATACTATGAATGGCTGGAAGGAATGGCTCAATATGACTCCGGAAGAACATTGGAATTGGATGAATCAGGTTTCCATGGAATGTATGGAAATAGAGATTCTGGAGTTGCTCAGACTGGCAGCATCGGGGAAGAAGGTCATTGTGGACACTAACATTCCACCGAATGTACTGAGGGAGATTTCGTCGTATAGCCGCGTTGCTATCATGCTTTGTGATCCGCCGGATATTTCTGCTGCCCGGTTCTTTGACCGAGAAGATCCTGAAAAAAAATTTATGATGGAGCAGATTCAGCTCTGCCCGGATCCAGACGCTACACTGCGAAACTTTAATTCATGGGCATTATATCATCCTCCATTGGAGATTGACTGGGCACATACAGGCTTTTTTACTTTTGTCCGTTCAGATTTTGAAAATGATACGCGGGAGGAAGTTCTGTCGGTTTTGGCAAGGCACTTTGGACTGGAAGAAGATAAATAATTTGCAGAATTTGTAATAAGTGGGAGTGCAGCAGTGATTTAGTTGAAAGAAAGCAGGCAGATAGATGGAAAACATGGAAACAAAGCAGACAACCCGGAAAGTTTTTGCAACATTTCTGTCTCGCTGCTTCGTGAATATGATAAAAACGGGCGGTCGGTATCCGGCGGGGAAGCTCAGAAGATTGCGATAGCCAGAGCTTTCTTAAAGGATCCGCACACGTATATTCTGGATGAGCCGTCCAGTGCGCTGGATCCCATTTCTGAATACAATCTCAACCGGACGCTGTATGAGCTGTCAAAGGACAGAACGGTTATTTTCATATCGCATCGCCTGTCCACAACCCGCATGGCGGAACAAATCTTTGTGATGGAACAGGGCAGAATAATTGAAGAGGGGAATCATGAGGAGCTGCTGGCCAGAGGTGGCAGATATGCGGAAATATTTGAAATGCAGGCAGAGAAGTACCAGGAAACACATTCTCTTGCGTCATAGAAGAACGTTAGAAAAAAGAGAATTGTAAGTGTTAGTTGAAAGGAAGAAAAGAGTGGATGGGAGCAGGTATAGAATGGGACAGGTTTTATCAAAACGGTTTGGCATGGAGGAAAAAGACATGTTTGATGTAATCGTAATAGGCGCAGGGCCGGCGGGAAGCACGGCCGCCAAGGTCCTGGCCGAGAGAGGGAAGAAAGTTCTTTTGGCTGAGAGATGCAGACTGCCCAGGTATAAATCCTGCTCCGGTGTTTTGATCAGGAAGACGATGGATCTGGTGGAAACCTATTTTGGAGAAAAGGTGCCGCCCCAGGCTCTGTGTACGCCGGTCGATAACAGAGGGATGATTTTCACCAATGACAAGGGGAAGGAATATCGTTTTGAACAGGAGGGACAAAACGTCTGGAGAAGTTCCTTTGACCACTGGCTGGCCCAAAATGCACAGAAATGTGGGGCAGTGCTCCAGGACGGTGTCAGCGTTGTGAAATGTCTGGAGGAAGCGGGAGCAGTACGGGTCACCCTTCAGGGGGAAAGAACCTGGACAGAGGAAGCGGAATATGTCCTGGACTGCGAAGGGATAACCGGGGCGGTAAAAAGGGGAATAACCGGAGAAAGGCAGGGACATGTCACCACCTTTCAAACCTTTAACCGGGGAAAAATCGACCTGGATCCCCATTATTTTTATGCCTATCTGCAACCGGAACTGTCAGAATATGATGCTTGGTTCAATGTGAAGGATGACCTTTTGGTGCTTGGGGTCTCCGTGAAGAATCAAGAGAAAATTTCCTTCTACTATAAACGATTTCTCTCCTATATGGAAGAAAGGCATGGCCTGAAGATTAGTGAGCAGCTGAAAGCGGAAAAATGGCTCATGCCGCACATTCGTCCCGGTTGTCCCATTACATACGCAAGAGGACGCATTCTGTTTGCAGGAGAAATTGCGGGATTTCTAAATCCCATGGGAGAGGGTATTTCTGCGGGAATGGAGAGTGCATATCATGCTGCCAATGCCATTGTGCAGCACAAAGCATGTCCGCAGGATGTGTTGGCAGATTACATGGAACGGACAAAATCGTTGACAGGATATATGAGAAGGCAGTGGGATCTGGTGGCCGCAATGGCGGAACCGTTTGTCGAAATGAAAAACGTGGATGGAACGGAACGTTTCAAACAAGGGGGGGACAGGCATAAATAAAATCCATTCCTGAAATTTTTCTTTGTGGCAGTATCGCAAGCTTCGCTTGCGATATGCGTAGGGTTGGGTTGAAAAATGGCATCCGGCCTTTTTCAACCGTGAATTTACGCCCGCTAAAGCGGGCAGGGGAGGCGCCAATGTAAATATGTCCCTCCTGCGGCAGTTTCGTTCCCCACAGAGGGTTCTGGGGAGAGGAAAGGCCTGCCGTAGCATTCCTGTATTTGCCGTGGTCTGAACGGGCCGGGAACTTCATATACTGGAACATGAACAGAAAAAAACAAAACAAGTCTTTTTCCAGAGAGCAGTTCGTGGATTCTCTGAAACTCCCCAAGGATATGTTGCTTGGCGCATCCATTTTAACCATGACGGGAAACCAGGAACTGTGGGTCGAAAACTATAAGGGCATTGTGGAATATACGCCGGAATCCATCATCCTGCAGGCCAAAACCGGGCGGATTTCCATCTGCGGCTGTGGGCTGACCATTGATTATTATACCAATGAAGATATGAAGATCATCGGAAACATCCAGTGTGTCAGTTATCTGTAGATACCTACTGAAGGGAGAAGCCTATGCAAAATGTGTTTCGGTATCTGCGGGGGTATCTGAAGATCCAGGTATGGGGATATTCCCCGGAGCGGTTCATGAACCTGTGCAGCAACCATGATATCCTGCTGTGGGACATCAAACGGCAGGAAGAGGGTTATACCATGTATATTACGCTTCCGGGCTTTTTCAGGCTGCGTCCGATTGTGAAAAAGACCGGGACAAGGGCGGCCGTACTGGAACGTTACGGACTCCCTTTTTTTATTCAAAAAATGCGGAAGAGGAAGATATTTGCGCTGGGCCTCCCCTGCTGCCTGGCATTCCTCATCGCCATGTCCCAATTTATCTGGGCCATTGATTTTGAAGGGAATTATTCCTTAACGGACGATGTGCTCTTAGATTTTCTGGCCGAAAAGGGAGTAGATTATGGAGTTGCGAAAAACCGCGTTGATATAGAAGCATTGGAGGAACAGCTTCGGGAGAATTTCGATGTAATTACCTGGACTTCTGCACGGATCGAAGGGACACGTTTTGTGGTGCGAATCCGGGAAAATGATCTGGCTGCACCTGAAGAGGAAGAAAGCCAGGAAACCGTTTTGGGAAGCGATTTGGTCGCTTCACAGGACGGGGTGGTGGTCTCTATCTTGACCCGGCAGGGAGTTCCCCAGGTCCGTGCTGGAGATGTGGTAGCCAAAGGGGATCTGCTGGTTTCCGGGGCTGTTCCCGTTTTGGCGGACGACGGAACGGTGCGGGAATACCAATATTGCCAGGCGGATGCGGATGTGCTTCTGGCCTACGAGACAGAGGTACATGAGGAACAGCCTCTATACTATGAATACAAAAATTATACGGGAAGGGAGAAAAAGGATCTCTATTTTGCACTAGGGCATAAAAGGTATATTTTAAAGCTGACGGACTGCGATTATATGAACTATGATACCGTCCTCGAGGCTGAGCAGGTGTGCATTCTGCAGCAGATCTACCTGCCTTTTTATTATGGATGGGTGGTCAACAGGGAGTACCTTCCGGTGGAGGCGATTTATCAGGAGGATAGGGCACGGACCATGCTGGAAGAGCGTCTAAATAAAAATATTGAAACTTTAGAAGAAAAGGGGGTTCAAATAATACAAAAAAATGTTACAATGAATAAAGTAGGCAATACTGTAGTCATGGAAGGCAGTATGCATGTACAGGGACTGACGGGAAGTCCAAGGCCCATAGAGGCGGTACAGCCGGATGGGGGAGGACAGGAGCAAAGCGGTCAGGAATAGGCGCATCCTTTGAAGAAAGGATGTTTGCCTTACTGGAAGAAGAGCTGGAAAAATGGCTGCAAAGAATATTGATGCAAAGCTCCGACATAGGAAGAACAGACAACAGGAGAACAGCAAAAGAATGGAGCAGTATGTAAGGCAGATCGATCTGGACGCGTCCCATACGGGAAACGTGTTCGGCCCTTATGACAAGTATCTGAAAAAACTACAAAAGATTCTGCAGGTCGCCATTACCGACCGGGACGGGACCGTGCGGATCGCAGGAGACCGGAGGCACGCGGATCAGGCGGCCGATATCCTGGAAAGGCTTGCGGAATTATCGAAAAGGGGAAACCACATCGAAGAACAGCATGTGGACTATGCGATAGAGATGAGTATGGAAAACAATACCGACGCACTTCTTGAAATTGACGACGAGCTGATCTGTCATACGGTGAGCGGGAAACCGATTAAACCCAAGACGCTGGGGCAGAAACGGTATGTGGATGCTATCCGCAAACAGATGATCGTCTTTGGAATGGGTCCGGCCGGAACAGGAAAGACGTATCTGGCTATGGCCATGGCCATCACTGCCTTTCGGAACAATGAGGTAGAACGGATTATTTTAACCCGTCCCGCCATAGAAGCTGGAGAAAAGCTGGGATTCCTGCCTGGAGATCTGCAGAGCAAGGTGGATCCCTATCTGCGGCCGCTCTATGATGCGCTTTACGAGATCATGGGCGCGGAGAGTTTTTCCAGAAATATGGAAAAGGGACTGATTGAAGTGGCCCCGCTGGCCTATATGCGCGGCCGCACTCTGGACAACGCTTACATCATCCTGGACGAAGCGCAGAATACGACTCCAGCTCAAATGAAGATGTTTTTAACGAGAATCGGGTTTGGCTCCAAGGTGGTCATCACCGGTGACGCTTCTCAGAAAGACCTGCTGCCGGACAGCCGATCCGGACTAGATGTGGCGGTACAGGTGTTGGGAAAGATTGAGGATATCTCCTTCTGCACGCTGACAAGTCAGGACGTGGTAAGGCATCCCCTGGTGCAGAAAATCGTGAAAGCCTATGAGGCATATGAAAACAGGCAGAATGCGGTAAAGCAGGAAGCGCTTAAGCGGCAGGGAAACGGGCAGCCGACGTATGACAGGCGTAGGAAAGGAAAGAACGGCAGATGACCATTCATGTGGAAAACGAAAGCGGGAGAGATTTTCCCTTTGGGCTGCAGGAAGTGGCTTCCCTGGTGGTGGAAGAGATCCTGGAGAAGGAAAAATGCCCCTATGAAACGGAAATTAATATACTGATTACCGACAATGAAGGGATTCGGGCGTACAATAGAGCGTACCGGGATCTGGATGCGGAGACGGATGTGCTGTCCTTTCCCAATGTTCCCTTTGAAACTCCGTCGGGGTTTCAAATTGCAGAAGAGATGCAGGCGGATTGTTTTCAGCCCGACAGCGGGGAACTGATCCTTGGGGACATCATCCTGTCGGCGGACCGGATTGTAGGCCAGGCGGAAGAATACGGCCACAGCCTGCGCAGGGAATATGCTTTTCTTGTGGCACACAGCATGCTGCATTTGTGCGGCTATGACCATATGGAAGCCGAGGAAGCCGCCGATATGGAACGCAGGCAGGAACAGGCGCTGGGGCGGCTTGGAATCACGAGGGACATCAAGGACTGACGAGAAGAGGAAATGTGTGTCGCAGGCACACAGATAGGAAGCTGTATGAACGACCAGAAAAGAAGAACGAGGGGAAACGGCGGGCTTGTGGCGATCTGCATTGCTGTTTCCGGTTTGATTGCGGGATTAAAGCGGATTCCCTTAACCAACCGAATCGGGGATGACGGAAATGCGTTTTGGGGAATTGCCTATGATACCTACCTGCTCTTTTTCCTGATTTGCGGATATTCCGTGCAGACGGTGGCTGCATCGATGATATCATCCAGACGTGCCAGAGGACAATACCGAAATGCCAGAAGAGTTTGGCTCATCTTACTGATTCTGGCCGCGGGGGGCGGGCTGATAGCCGGCCTTTTGATGTTTTTTCTCTCCGGCTGGATATCGGGCGGGCTTTTTAAAACGCTCCCGGCACAGACTGCTATTCAGTTTATGGCCCCTGGACTGTTGTTTTCTTCCCTCCTAGGACTGTACCGCGGTTATTTCCAGGGGATGGGTTCCGATGTTCCCACGGCCCTGTCCCGCTTCGTGGAGGAATTGGCGGGCCTGTTTTTCATGCTACATATGGCATCTCGGCTGGGGGATTATGGAAAACAGGTGGGAGCGCTGTTGCGTGATCCGGGATATGAGCAGGCTTTTGGAGCAGCTGGCGGGCTGCTGGGCGGCGTAATCGGAGAAGCGATCGCCGTTGTATTTCTTTTTATCCTTTTCGTCATGTTACAGGTGAGCTTTAGGCGGAAGGAGAAAAGGGATGCGGGAAAAGGGACGGAGAGCTATGGCCGGATCACCCGTATTGCGGTCAACGCCTCCTTTCCAGTGATGCTTACCGGATTGACCGTTCATGGCTGCTTTATCCTGGATCAGATTCTTTACCTCGTCCTCATGCCGAAGGCTGCGGGCAATGTGACGAATTGGGGAATCTATACGGGAAAATACCGAATTCTTTCCAGCCTGCCGGTGGCGCTGGTTACGGCGGTATGCTCTGCCCTTGTTCCCTCCCTTTCGGCCGCCCATTCTGCCAGGAATATGGGCAGAACGCGCGAACGTGCCTATCTGCTCATCCGAACATCCCTGATCCTCTCCCTTCCATTGGCGATTTATTTTGCCACCATGGCGGATGCGCTGCTTCCAGCGCTGTTTTCCGTTGGGGATATGAAGGTGGCTGCTTCGCTGCTTCGTAGGGGAAGCATTGCCATTGTCCTTCAGTGCGTGGCTGTCGCGCTTTCTTGCATTTTACAGGCAATGGATAAAAAGAGAAACCTGCTTTTTAACGCGGTGGGCGCTCTTATCCTGCATGCGGTCCTGTTATATTTCCTGCTGAGTGTAGGAGGGCAGGGCATCCTAGGCGTCGTCAACGGAGTGATCGTTTTGTACGCTGCCTGCCTGATTTTTCATCTCCTTTCTCTGCGAAGGTTGATTTCCCTGCGAGCAGGTTGGGGAAGAATGCTGGGAACTCCCGCGATTTGTGCGGGTGTATCCGGTCTGGTCCTTTTCTTTATGGCCATGCTTCTGAAGGGAAAAATCGCGGACAATATCCTTTCCGTCCTGGGTTTTGTGGTGGGAGGAGGGCTGTACTTTGTGCTGATCCTGGCCCTGCATGGGATTACAGAACGGGATCTGAAGGCGATTCCGGGCGGCGGGGTGATTCTGTCCGTAGCCCGGCTGCTGCGGTTGATGTGATTTCGGGAGCGGTTGTTGGGAAGGTCTGGAATCGGAAAGGATCTTGGAAGGCAAGCAAAGGCGGGATGCTGGGAAGGTCGGAAACGTTGCAAAGGAAGCCTGGTTGAGCGCTTTCCATCCAGAATTATGGGGAGAATTTTAGTTTCTTAAATTGAATAGATTCATATGAATATGCCGATACTTCAAGAAAAAGGAATGTTGTGGTTGCAGTTTGTCCGCTTTGACCGAGATATGCTGCATCGTAGCAGGAGGTTTCCCATGGGTTTGTGGAAAAAAATCGGCATCTATGTACTCTCTCCCCTATGTTTTGCCACGCTCGGTTTTGTGGCGCATATGGAGCTTTCAAACTTTTTCTATCCGGCCAGAGCTCCGGAAAAGAGCCAAAGCATCGAAAAAATGCCGGAAAGCGAGACATCGGAAGATTCCATGCAGGCTGTAGGGCAGACCGGGCAGATCATCACGGCGGATACCCGGTTCGTGGTTCGGTATTTCGATCTGTCTGATTCCAGCAGGAGGGAAGAGGAAGAAGTACTTCCCGAGCAATATATCGGCATGGACAGAGAACAGTTTCTATCTGCCATGGACAGCTATGAATCATCCCCGTCCCTGACAGATCTGAACAAAGGCTTCCTTTCCCTGGATGTGGAACGCTTCTCGCCCGAGGAAGTGATCATCCAGAAGAATTATGAGAGCAATGAGAAATGCACAGAATTCTATCTGGCGGTGGAAAATAATTATGTGGTGGTATATGAGGCGGACAAAAAAACCAAGTACATGTCCACGGGGATTCCGCTAAGCAGCCTGTCCGAAGAGCTGATTCGAGAAATCATCAATTTTAAATACATGGGCAGTGAGGCGGAGCTTTATAATTTTCTTGAATCCTATTCCAGTTAAAACGGATGAGGACGTAAGATGGACATTTTGTGCTGATGGGCGTACGGATGGGGGCCGGTCATGAAGACAAGACAGATTGGAATCATCGGCGCAGGAGCGTCAGGATTGATGGCGGCGGTTTCGGCTGCCTGGACGGGAGAGATTGCGGCGCAGGATATCGTGCTCCTGGAACAGCAGGATCGGATCGGAAAAAAACTTTTGGTGACAGGAAACGGAAAGTGTAATCTGACCAATCAAGACTGTAGTCTACACTCACTTCAGGATTACTACAGGGGGGCCCGGGCAGGGGAGCTCGAACGATTTTTCTCCAACTATTTGCTTGAAGATACCCTGGCGTGTTTCCGGCGGATGGGCGTATTGCTCACTGCCAGAAACGGTTACATATATCCGCTTTCCGGACAGGCTTCCACGATTTTGGATGCCTTCCGTTTTGAACTGGAGAGGTTGGGCGTCTGTGTAAAGACCGACTGCCAGGTTCGAAAGGTCCAAAGGCAGAAGGATGGTTTCGCGGTGGAAACGGGAAAGGGGATCCTGCATTTCCGACGCCTGATCCTCGCCTGCGGCACACCGGCTGGCCGTAAATGGGGGGAAGGAATGGACGGCTATCGGATCGCCGCCTCCCTTGGGCACACGATACGGGGCCCCTGGCCAGCCTTGGTACAGCTTCGTTGTGCCGGAGACTGCTGGAAGGGGCTGGCCGGGGTGCGCTGCATAGCCAAGATTACGCTCTGCGTGGGGGGGAAAGGAGGAGAAACCTGGCAGGAGAAGGGAGAGCTTCTTCTCACCGATTACGGCCTATCCGGAATCCCCGTGTTTCAAGTGAGCCGGTTCGCTTCCTGTGCGCTGGCAAAGGGCCGGCCGGTACGCGCCTTTGTAGACTTCCTGCCGGATTTTGAAGCGGGAGGCGAAGAATGGGAGGCCTTCTGTGAAAGGCGGTTTGACAGCTATGCGGGCCGGAGGGCAGAGGTCTTCTTCGCCGGTCTGGGAAATAAGAAGCTTCTTCAAACCGTAATGAAGCAGAACGGTTTAAAGCCTCAGGATGAGATCGGCCGTAAAAACAGCAGGCAGGCACAGCGCGCGCTGGATTCTCTGCGCCATTGGGAGGCTGAGGTCGTGGGAACCAATCCTTTTTCCAATGCCCAGGTATGCGCTGGAGGGATTCCCCTGGAAGAGGTCAACAACGATCTGGAATCCCTGCGGGCGCAGGGGCTCTATCTGGCAGGGGAACTTCTGGATGTGGACGGAAAGTGTGGCGGCTACAATCTTCAATGGGCCTGGACATCGGGCGCCATTGCCGGGCGGCAGGCGGCGCGCGCGTACAAAAACTGATTTTAACCCAAAAGCCGCCTATGGCGGCGGAACGAGAGGAATTATGATCAGGATACAGCAGTTAAAATGCCCTCCGGGACATTCCAAGAGAGAATTGGAGGCACGGGTGGCGAAGCTCCTTTCCCTCCGTCCAGGACAACTCTTGGCAGTGCATATCGTAAAGCAGTCCATTGATGCCAGGAAAAAACCGGAGATATGGCTTTCTTATGTGGTGGATGTGGCGGTACAGGGGGTGGAGGAGAGCCGGGTGATAGCCAGATGCCGCAGTAAAAATGTGGCGCTGGCCCAGGAAGTCCAATATCATTTTCCAGCATCGCATAGGAAGGAAGGCACAGACCGGCCCGTCATCGTGGGAATGGGCCCGGCGGGGCTATTTGGTGCCTATTTTCTCGCACAGGCAGGCTTTCGGCCGTTGATCCTGGAACGGGGGGCGGATGTAGAGCGAAGAACCCGGAAGGTAGAAGCTTTTTGGAAGGGGGACCCCTGCGATCCCGACACCAATGTCCAGTTCGGAGAAGGTGGGGCAGGAACCTTTTCTGACGGGAAGCTGAACACTCTTGTCAAAGACCAAGAGGGAAGAAACCGGGAGGTTTTGCGCGTCTTGGTCAAGCACGGCGCTCCGGAACAGATCCTGTATGAGAGCCATCCCCATATCGGAACGGATATCCTTTCAAGGATCGTGAGAAACATGCGGGAACAGATTCTCGCCTGGGGCGGAGAGGTCCATTTTGATACAAAGGTCACGGATCTGATCCTGGAACGGGATCAGGTCGCCGGAGTGGTATGCGGGAACGGAGTCAGGATCCAGACAGGGCAGGTGGTACTTGCCATAGGCCACAGCGCCAGAGACACCTTTGAAATGCTGGAGCGCCGAGGGATTCCCATGGAGGCCAAGGCATTTGCGGTGGGGCTGCGGGTGGAGCATCCCCAGGAGCTGATCAATTGGGCTCAGTATGCCCAGGCTCATCCCTCTGAGCTGCCGCCCGCATCCTATAAGCTCACCGCGCAGACCCGGGAGGGCCGGGGCGTCTATTCCTTTTGCATGTGCCCGGGCGGTTATGTGGTGAATGCCTCCAGTGAACCAGGAAGGCTGGCTGTAAACGGAATGAGCTATCATGCTAGGGACGGCAGGAACGCCAACAGCGCCATCATCGTATCCGTGACGCCCGCTGACTATGGTTCATCCGGACCTCTTGCAGGTATCGCCTTTCAGCGCCGGCTGGAGGAGGAAGCCTTCCGATTGGGAAAGGGGCGGATTCCCGTACAGAGATATGGGGAGTATGCAGAACGCGGCATGAAGGAGGAGCGACATCGGTACGGAAAGGAGGGCTTTCAGCCTGCCACAAAAGGGGAATACTGCTTTACGGATTTGAGGGGGCTTTTCCCAGAATCGGTGCGCAGGGCTTTTCTGGAAGGGATGGAAGCCTTTGACAGGGTGATACCCGGGTTTGCGGACGACTGGGTAACTCTTCTGGGGGTGGAAAGCCGTACTTCCTCGCCGGTACGTATTCATCGGGACGAGAACTTCCAGTCCCGGCTGAGGGGGCTGTATCCTTGCGGAGAAGGGGCTGGTTATGCGGGAGGGATTACATCTGCCGCCATGGACGGCATGAAGATTGCGGAAGCTATTGCGCGGCAGGGAGAAAAACTGTAAAATAAAATTTAAATGCGCGCAAAGCACGCAGGTGAGAGCAGGTTTGAAACTATTTATTGATGGCAGTATCGGCAGGGACAGCCTGCGATATGCAAAAGGGGCATAAATGGAACAGAAGAGAATGGACGGATACCGGGAACGGCTGAAGGATAAGAAAAGGATTGTGGTAAAGATCGGATCTTCCTCCCTTCAGCATCCGGAAACTGGTGAACTGGATTATATCAAACTGGAAGTGTTAGTACGGGAACTGTGCAATCTGAAAAACCGGGGAAAGGACGTGGTGTTAGTTACCTCTGGGGCCGTGGCCCAAGGAAAGCGGGCCATGAATCTGAAAGAGGAGGATATCACCGCTCAGAACCGGATCGCGATGAAACAGGCCTGCGCGGCCATTGGACAGGCGCGATTGATGACCACCTATCAACGTATTTTTTCCGAGTATAATCAGATGACCGCACAGATCCTGATCACCAAGAATACCATTGTGGACAATTTAAATCGATATAATGCGCACAATACTTTTACCCAGCTTCTTCAGATGGGCGTAATCCCTGTGGTAAATGAAAACGATACCGTGGCAACCTATGAACTGGAATTGGATAACGATACTCTTTCCGCCATCGTTGCGGCTTTGATTGGCGCCGATCTATTAATCCTTCTGTCCGATATTGACGGACTCTATACGGATGATCCGCGAAAGAATCCGGACGCTACGTTTATCGAAGTGGTGGAAGAACTGAACGATACCTATATGGGCATGGGAAAGGCCAGTACGGGAAGCAATGTGGGGACGGGCGGCATGAACACCAAGCTGACCGCGGCCAGGATAGCCACCAAATCAGGGGTGGATATGTTGATTGCAAACAGCAAGGATATTCGCATCATCCACAGGCTGATGGACGGCAGAAATTACGGGACGCTGTTCGCTGCGCACAGGGATGCGGATTTCGATCTGCCGGAATTCGTAGATAAGTTGAACCAATAGAAATGCGGGTAGATCGCGCCGCCGCAAAGGACGCGGTGTATGGAGGCTCCTATGAATGAAACAACGATGGAAGAAAAAATACAGAGGATCAACACACTTTACCATAAATCCCAGGCAGAGGGGCTAACCCCGTCCGAAAAGGAAGAACAGGCAAGGCTGCGCAAGGAATATATTCAGAGCATTCGCTCCAGCCTTCGTTCCGAACTCAACCGGATCGATATTCAGAATGAGGATGGTTCCATAAGTAATCTGGGAGAAGAACATGCGAAGCAGGGGGATTGAACCTGAGCCCATTGCAAAAGGAAAAAAGGAATATAGAAAGGAAGGACTGCGCCGCAGGGCCGGACTGGATGGGGTGACCCGGCGGGCCGCGGAGGCAAAGATCCTTCATATTGTTCTGCACAGCCCTTTCTATCGTAAGGCAGATACCCTTTTTCTCTACGTCTCCTATGGAGATGAGGTGGATACACACAGGCTGATGGAGGCGGCTTTAAAGGACGGGAAAAGGGTTTGCTGCCCAAAGGTGGCAAACGACGACCGATCGATGGCCTTTTACAGAATAGACAGCTTGGAAGAACTGGCGGAAGGGTTTCATGGCATTTGGGAACCTGCGGGCAAAGGGCAGCCCTGTCTTCCGGCAAAGGACAGCCTGGTGATTATGCCGGGATGTGCCTTTGACCGGGACAGGCGCAGGATCGGATACGGAGGCGGCTTTTATGACCGGTTCCTTGCTGGGTGCGAAGAAGAGGGCGTCGTGAAAGCGGCGGTCTGTTTTTCCTGCCAGATCCTGCCGTATCTTCCGGAGGAGGAAACGGATATCCGGCCAGACTGGCTTATAACGGAGGAGGGGATTTGGTAGCAGCGCCTGTAAGTATGGAAGATGGTGGAAAAGAAGGGAGATAGGCATGGAATTAACTCAGATGGGGCAGGCAGCAAATGCGGCCAAATATCATTTGCAGAAGGTAGTTGCCGCCGCCCGAAATGAAGCTCTCTTAACGGTGGCGGATGGCCTTTTGGCAGATAGGGAAGCTGTTTTAGAAGCAAATGCGGCCGATGTGGAAGCGGCAGAGAAGAGAGGAATGCACCCGGGGCTGGTGGACAGGCTTATGCTGACGAGGGAACGGATTGAGGCTATGGCAGAAGGGCTGCGCCAGGTCTGTGCTCTGCCGGATCCGTTGGGGGAAGTGCTGGAACGCTTTACGCGTCCCAATGGATTGGAAATTGAGAAACGCAGGGTGCCCCTGGGGGTAATCGGCATCATTTACGAGTCCCGTCCTAATGTGACCGCGGACGCCTTTGGACTCTGTTTTAAGTCTGGGAACGCATGCATTCTGAAGGGAGGAAGCGACGCCCTGCATTCCAACCGGGCGATCACGGAGAGTATTCGCCGTTCTCTGCTAAAATGCGGCATCTGTATGGATGCTGTCCAATTGATTACGGATACTTCCCGGGAGGTGACGGAACGGTTTATGCGGATGAACGGCTTCGTGGATGTGCTCATCCCCAGAGGAGGGGCAGGACTTATTCGTACCGTTGTGGAGAACAGTACGGTTCCGGTGATCGAAACGGGAACAGGAAATTGCCATATTTATATTGACGAGGATGTGGATCCCAAGAAAGCCGTTCCCATTCTCATCAATGCCAAAACCCAGCGGATCGGCGTCTGTAATGCCTGTGAATCTCTGGTGGTCCACGAAAAGGTCAGAGAGTCTCTCCTCCCCCTTCTGGCGGAAAAGCTGCGGGAGAAAAAGGTGGAGATGCGGGCGGATGAACGGGCCAGGCAGGTAATTCCGGAGGCGCTGGAGGCAACACAGGAAGATTACGCAAGAGAATACTTGGATTATATTCTTTCTATTAAAACAGTGGACAGCCTGGAGGAAGCCATCAGCCATATCAATCATTACAATACGGGCCATTCCGATGCGATCCTTACGGAAAATCGGGAACATGCGGAACGGTTTTTAAACGAGGTGGATTCTGCTTGCGTCTATGTGAATGCTTCTACCCGCTTTACCGATGGTTTTGAATTCGGTTTCGGGGCGGAAATCGGCATCAGCACACAGAAGCTGCACGCTAGGGGACCTATGGGGCTGAAGGAACTGACAACTTATAAGTATGTGATCCGCGGGAATGGGCAGATCAGGGAATGAATCCCTGATAGAAGGCTCTGCGGCAGAGAAGTGTATATTGTCGCAGCGGCCAAAGACGCAGGAAGGATAGATGATCAGGTTATCAGCCTTGTTCAACCGTGAATCTAATCTACTGAAGCGGTAGGGAGTTTGGCTGAGAAAAAGACCTGCGTTCGCTTTTCCAACCATTTGTTGGCATACAAAGTTTCTTTGATTTCACAGCCGCCTGTCGGCGGCAGAATGGAGATTAAAATGAGCAATGTGATCGATCGTTTTCTGAGATATGTAAAAATAGATACCCAGTCCTGGTCACCCAGCGACACCTTTCCCAGCACGGAAAAGCAAAAGGACCTGGGGAGGCTTCTGGCCGGGGAGCTGGAGGAAATGGGTGCGGCAGATGTGAGGTTTGAGGAAAATACGGGCTATGTCTATGCTTCCATTCCCTCCAACCTGGACAGCGCCGAAAAGGTTCCGGTTATCGGATTCATTGCCCATATGGACACATCCATGGCCGTCAGCGGCCAAAATGTGAAGCCGCGTATCGTTGCGGACTATGGCGGAGGGGATATCCTGCTAAACGAAGAGAAGAATATCGTCCTGAAAGCTTCCGAGAATCCGGAACTGTCGGATTATGTAGGAAAAAGCCTGATCGTCACGGACGGAACTACCCTTCTCGGGGCGGACGACAAGGCAGGGGTTGCGGAGATTATGTCCCTGGCGGAATATCTCCTCATCCATCCGGAGATCTCCCACGGAACCGTCAGAATCGCATTTACCCCGGACGAAGAGGTGGGAGCCGGTGTGGATCATTTTGATGTGGAAGGGTTCGGAGCGGATTTTGCCTATACGGTGGATGGAGGCGCTTTGGGAGAATTGGAATATGAAAATTTTAATGCTGCCGGAGCTGTGCTTCATGTGAACGGATACAGCATCCATCCAGGCAGCGCAAAGGACAGAATGTTAAATGCTATCCTGCTGGCCCAGGAATTCCAGGCCCTGCTTCCGAAGCACGAAGATCCTGCGGCCACGGAGGGATATGAGGGATTCTACCATCCGGACGGTATTCAGGGAAATGTGGAGCATGTGGATGTGGACTATATTATCAGGGATCATTCCATGGAAAAGTTTGAGCACAAGAAGGCATACTTTCAAAAGGCTGCGGATTTTTTGAACGAGAAATACGGTCGTCGGATCTTTGAGGTAGAGATGGCTGATAACTATTACAATATGAAAGATAAGATTCTGCCGCAGAACGCACATCTGATCGACAATGCGGTGCGTGCCATGGAAATGGCCGATGTAACACCCCGGATTCTTCCCATAAGGGGAGGAACGGACGGCGCCAGGCTGTCTTTCATGGGTCTGCCCTGTCCGAACCTGTGTACCGGCGGCCATAACTGCCATGGGAGGTTTGAATATGCCTGTGTGGAATCCATGGAGAAAGTGGTGGAGATCCTCACCCATATCGTTACACTGTATGCCAAGAAGGGTAAAGCCGAGTAAAACGTATCAGGAAGTTGATTTCGACTAGGAGTAAAATGCGCACCCGCCTGCGGAAGAATATCAGAACTTCAGGAGACAAGACGATTAGAAAAAACTTAAAAATCTGATAGAGTTAGCGCCTGAAGAAGATGTCGAGGTACTTTATAAAGTTATCATGAAATTGATTCCGGAGGAAGTTCCAAAACCAGATGAGGAAGAAGCAATTCTGTAAGGGAGAGAGGACAGGACAAAAAACGGAACAATTCACAGGAGGCAAATCACTTTATGGCGAAAAAGCATGATAAAAATGCCAGATTTGGATGGTATCGATCCCCACTTGAGCCATAAGACTGTACGGTTAAACCCCATTCCTTATTTTACTTATATAACAGAAAGGGAAAAAGCCAAGAGAAATGTATCAGGAAATTGATTTAGATAAAATAGACATTCATGCAGATCCTCCCCTAGAGGAACCGGCCAGGCAATACTACTTTATGGCAAAATGTAGAAAATGGGTAAAAGGCTTTGAACAAAGAAATGGTCGCTTACCAAAATCTTGTGTACTCAATTTCGGCTGCCAGATGAACGCCAGAGATTCAGAGAAGCTATCCGGTATCCTGAAACAAATCGGTTATATATTGGCAGAAGAGGAGGATTCAGCGGACTTTTGCATCTATAATACGTGTACGGTACGGGATAATGCGGATCAGCGGGTTTACGGCAGGCTGGGCCATTTAAATAGCCTGAAAAAGAAAAAACCATCCATGAAAATCGCGCTCTGCGGCTGTATGATGCAGGAACCCGGTACGGTGGAAAGAATCCGGAAAAGCTATCGATTCGTAGATCTGGTGTTTGGAACCCATAACATTTACAAATTTGCGGAACTACTCGCTGAAATGTTTGAACAGGATCGGATGATCGTAGATATCTGGCAGAGTACGGATGCGATTGTGGAAGAGCTCCCTGCGGAACGTAAATATCCTTTTAAGTCAGGAATTAATATCATGTTCGGCTGCAACAATTTTTGCAGCTACTGTATTGTACCCTATGTACGCGGGAGGGAGCGCAGCCGCAATCCGAAAGACATTTTGCAGGAAATCTCCTCGCTTGCTGCGGACGGGGTCGTGGAAATCATGCTACTGGGACAGAATGTGAATTCCTATGGAAAAAATCTGGAAGATCAGATGAATTTTGCCGGACTGCTTCGAGAGGTGGAAAAGATAGAAGGGATCCGTCGGATCCGTTTCATGACTTCCCATCCCAAGGATCTTTCTGATGAACTCATTCAGGTCATGGCGGAATCCGAAAAAATATGCCGGCATTTGCACCTGCCCCTGCAGTCCGGCTCCACGAGAATCTTAAAGGAAATGAACCGACGCTATACTAAGGAAGAATATCTTTCTTTGGTGGAGCGGATTCGCCGGGCTATTCCGGATATTGCCCTGACCACAGATATCATCGTCGGATTTCCCGGAGAGACGCCGGAGGATGTGGATGAAACGATCGATGTGATTCGTAAAGTGGGATTTGATAATGCGTTTACCTTTCTTTATTCCAAGAGAACGGGTACGCCTGCGGCTGCCATGGAGAATCAGGTGGAAGAGAGCGTGATGAAAGAGGGATTCGACAGGGTGCTGAAAGTAGTTCAGGATACGGCGAGAAAACGGGTGGCGCTTTTGGCCGGCCGGACTATGGAGGCCCTTGTGGAGGAAGAAAACGAGCAAGATCCTTCCCTGATGACGGGGCGGCTTGCCAACAATATCCTGGTTCACTTTCCGGGAGAGCCTTCCCTGATCGGGCAGATCGTTCCCGTACATCTTCGAGAATACAAGGGGTTCTATTACCTTGGAGAAAGGATGTAAAGATTGACATAGAAAGTCCTTTTGCCTATGCTTGACGATATGGTCCTGTCCGTATAGGGAGGCAAATAAAATAAGCTGCCGCTGTTTCTGGATGTTCTCACAAATTCTGTGTAAAAACCTTTTACAGATACAGCGGCGGCTTTTTACGATCAATCCATTGCCTGCCGACGGGATATCATGCTATACAGTTAAACGATGATCAAAAGGAACATGGCAAAACTCAGAACCAGACCGATCGCTGAGGTGATCACACCTCCCAGAGCAATTCCAGAATGTTGCCCAGTTTTAACGAGGCTCATAATTCCCATGACAAGGCCGATAATACAGATGATTATGGGTATACCTGGACACCAGCAGAAGACGATTCCGAGGATTCCCAAGACCAGGGAAGTAATGGCCAAGCTGTCTTTTTTATTTTCCAGCTGGTTGACCACCACTGGCTGTTGGTAATAACCCTGCTGATAAGGCGGCTGTCCCTGGGGTGGATATCCATTTGGAGGATAGGGATTTCCTCCCTGCGGCTGCCATGGCTGTTGGTAGGGCATGCCCTGCTGCTGATAAGCGCCCTGAGGAGTGCCGCCCTGCTGCATAGGCATGCCCTGAGGGGGATTCCCCTGGGGGTAAGAAGACATACCCTGTTCTGCCCAGGGATTATTGCTATAACCGATCTGATCGTTCTGACCGCTATAATTATTATCCATAAAATTACCCCTGTCCTGATTGTATGTATCTTACATGAAGGGTGCGAGAAGCATGGAAACACCGATTCCCAATGCGATCTGACCGATCGTGGCGATCACAAAAGCAATGATGACCGGCTTAATGGACTTATTTTTCAGGAAGAGATTGAAATACATTGCGCCCAGCAGGACACCAATACACAGTCCCAGCCAGCTGTTCATCAAAAAGCCAAGAACTGCACTGATTCCGGTAAACACAGAAACCACTGCAGGGATGCTGGCGATCGGTTCATAGGGAGCGCCGCTTCCTAAAAAGGTGCCGTTGACAGCCAGATCCGCCTTATTGCCGATGACGACGAGGCGGCAGGATACATCGCCGAAATTGACGGCGTAGTCGATCAGCTGGATAAACCAGTTTGCGCTTTTCAATTTATACTGCGCGCCGTCAACAATGAGCTTCCTTCCTTTGTACTGAATCTGATGGTCAACACCGTTTGCATGGACAGTCCACTGATTCTTCATCTTTTTACCTCCTCAAGTAAAGAATAATTCGATATATTATCTCATTGTATGGTAGAAAAAGCAAGGGGTTTGTACTGGATTATTTTGCAAATGTTTCATAAGGCAAAAGGTTCGGATTCCCCATGAAGCGCCCCTATTCTTTATGCGGGAGCTGTATCGTCCTACGGATTTGATATTTGGCCGAACTCCGGCAGCGTCCGAACATTTCCCCGAATAGGTGGTAATAGTCATTTGCATACGATTTCTTTATTTCCATAATACTGTGTCAACATCAGTATTAACGCACTACTCGCAAACACCCCGTCCAGAATCCCTGCTGGCAGTAAAAACATCATTAAAGCCATTGTTATAATGCAATTGATTACAGAAAGCATAAATCCCCACATTTTGTTCTTTAATAATCCGATTGCACCAACAGTTCGCACCGCGCCATAGATAGCTCCGATGATAATCATCATATTTAGATTATCCTGAAAGTATGGGAGTTTAAAAGAAAAATACTTCCCTATATCAAATATATCACTTCCAAAAACCATAGCAAGCATATAGCAAAACGCACCGCCAACTTCCATAAATCCACCATGAATAATCATTATCAATGACGCTATTTTATAGTTTCGCATAGTATATCAAGCTCCTTTCCCATGAGACATAATTTTTTCGTATTCCAATCAATGTTTCTGTCAACATTGTGTCCGTTTCCCTATCTGTAAAATGGCACACCCTTGTAACTATATGTGACGTAATTCCGCGATTATATATACAAAAATAAAAATACAGCTTGTTTGCGATATTCTCTATAACTGTCGCTGGAGAGCAGGACACTGTTTGCCCGCTAGACTGTCTACCAGCTTTTCAATTTCGCTGTCCACATGAGCAAATTCCATTTTCAGGACGGCGATTTTCGGATTTGCCCCTGCCGCTTTCTTTCTGCCAGTCAGCGTCTTTTAACCGTCCGGCTTCTTCACCATTTGCTGGCAAATCACCGCTTCCAGTTTTGATGTAGTTCCTTGTAAACTGATCTAAAACAGATGTATTAAAACATTTGTTTAAATTATGCTGCAATATAATCTAATGTCAAGAGGCTTCTGAAGAAATTTACGATTCATCATGTTTATCTTTTGATTCTTGGTTCAAAATAGTGTGAGCTGGCAGCCTATCTCTTGTTTTCAGTTGCTTGCTTCTTTACCGCACATGAGCATTGTCTCCTGGCTGGTATTTATTTCTTTTTAGATGGCCTGCCTTGCGGCTGTCTGTGAAAATGCATTCAGCTGACGGATGTGGATTAAACGAACAAGGGGAAAGAAGAGGAATCATGGACAATGATTTACTTTATGAAACAGGTGTTAAAAATGCTCGCTCGCTTGATTCTATAAATTCTATACTATTGGATGATTGCACTATTTTTGTGCTGATAGTACAATAAAAAATAAATAACAAGAAAATTATTGGGCATAACATTGAGGCTAAACGTGCAAAAAAGAAGGATATTGGTGCAAAATGACAAAAGAATATGAGCAAATTCGTTCAGAAGCTGTTCGATTGGGATATCAGGAATTGACAAAACTTCAGCAGAAGGTTTTTCAGAATGAGGATACCTTTGATTTTTCCAAATGGCTGATGGTGGTAGGGGCAACGAGCAGCGGGAAAACATTGGTCGCCCTTTTGGTCTATTTTTATCATCTGCGTTGCAAAAAGAAGGAGGGGAAACCATTTCGGATGCTGTTTGCCGTGCCGTATCGGGCTCTTGCGGCGCAGAAGACGGATGAGATTATGGGTATGGTGAAAATGCTGGATTTGGATTTGAAAGTCGTACAATCGACGGGCGAATTCAGGAATGATGATATGGCTGTAAGGAATGCAGAGGCTGACATTGCGGTGATCATCTATGAAAAGGTTTTTATGTTTGCCAGCATGGACAGCAATTTTCTCCCAAAATATGATTTGCTGGTAATGGATGAAATCGGCCTGACGCAGGATCAGGACAGGGGCGTCAAAGCGGATTTCATTTTGACCCGTGCAAGGCTTCTTTCTTCCCTGCGGGTCCTTGCTCTGGCTACGCCGTTTTTTAATTGGAAAAACTATATACAGATATATGGTTTTACGCAGCTGCAGGAGGATGAAAGGCCGGTTAAACTGGAAACCTACCCGATCTACTATGGAAAGGAACGGGTCAATTATGTAAAACCCGGTTGTCCGTCGGTGGAATGTTTCGAGTTTCCAGTCGTAAACCAGAGTGGATTTCAGATCAATCCTTGGCGTAAGGTGGACGCTATCATCAAAAAGATCTGTATGTATCATCTGCAGCGCGGAAATAAAATTCTGATTTTTGAAAATAACAGGAACGAGGTCAAAAGGCTGGCCAGGCGGCTTGGCAGAAGCCTTCGGGAAGAAGGGATTTTATCGGAATGGATACCGGAGAAGGACTGCAGGAAATATATCAGGGAATGGACAGGCATTCAAAGCGAAGAAGAATTGTATGGCATCATGGAGCAGGAAGACTATCTGACGTTTGCGGTAGGAATCGGCTATCATAACGCGGATATGCCCGTGATGCTGCGTTCACTTGTGGAAAAAGAATTCCTGCAGCGCGACGGAAGGTTGCAGATTGTCTGCAGTACGGAAACCCTCGTTTATGGGATCAACAGTCCTGTGGACGTGGTGGTCATTCCCAGCATGATTAAGCAGTGTAAGGAGGGAAGCGGATCGATTCGTTTCCTGTATCCGAACGAGTATATGAATTATGCCGGACGCGCTGGGCGGCTGGATATGGATCGTACGGTTTTGGGGCAGGAGAAGGTCGGTTATATTTATCCGTTTCTGAAAGCGAATTATCATATGTCGGATGACAGGCGGCTTGAAACGGATCAAAAGCTGCAATGGGAGAAAATGCTAAGCGGGGTGGAGATACCGCCGTGTATTGTCAGCCATTTCTTTTCTTTAGAAGCAGGACAACAGGCGTTTTATATATTGAGCCTGTTCCCGAATGACGGGGAAGGAAAGAGGAAAAGGGCGATTACGGAATCAGAGCTGGAGGATGTGTTAAAATACATCCCACATACGTTGGAAGAGAATCCTGTCCAGAAAGAGGCGGTCCATCAGTCCCTTTCGGAGCTATGGAACAGGAAATTGATCTATATAGCAAACGACTGTGAAGACGAGGATGAGGAGTTCATTCCGAAGTATATCTTAACGGATGTGGGACAGAGCCTGACCGGCTACATCATGAGGCTGGGTAGATTTGATTCCATGCAAAAAGCCGTATGCGAATGTATTGTCCAAGAAAAAATAGAGAAAGCTGATCTTTTTAACGCGATCCTGTTTCTCAGTGAATCGCTGCGCATGGCGAAAAAGGAAGTAGGTATTTTGACCGCTGCCTATCCGCAGCTTCTGGAAAAAACGGTAAAAAATATAGAAATCCAGCTGGAAAAACGAAAAGAACAGATGAGCGATAGGCTCTACAAGGCCATCAAAAGGAATCTGAAAAGCAGCAAGGAATGCCTCCGGGAAAGAGAATACAAAACACTGGCAAAAAATCAGGGATTTATCATGAATCGGTTGCTTTTTGCCCTGCTCATGTGGACGGACGGAAACTGTACTATAAGGCAGCTGCATGATACCTTTGAGATAAACTACATGCAAATGTCAAGGTTTGCGGAAACGCTCAGCTATCAGTTGGACATTATGTGTCTGGCGCTTCCAGTTGCGCGTCTGGAGAACGGACAAACGCTGTACCGCCATTTGGGTTCCGAACGGCTCCACGAGTTGGAAGATTGGCTCAAGGAATGCTCCGATGAACTGTTTTATCGGGTGCCTGCGTATATCTGCCGCTTTTTGGGCGCACAATGCTATGATCCAATCAGTGCGCAGAAGCTGCGGGAGGCCGGAAACATATACAAAGAGCTGGAGGGATTCCTCCAGCAGGGGAACGGCCTGACCCGTAAACAAGCCAATCGCCTGGACTGGATCAAAAGCCGGATGAAAGGCTGGGAGGCGGATTGGAAGAAAGCGTTTGAAGAGAAATTCGGTGAAATAGGGCAATTGACTTGAAGGCCTGCCTTGCACGCGATGAGTCTAAGTTTTAAAATGGCATTTTTTACTGGGATTTGCGCCCAGGTAACACGAAAGAGTTACCCGGCGCATCAAAATGATTCGGAATGAAAAGCCGCCTTCGGCGGCAGAATGGGAGGAAAAATGAGGATTGAGACATTTGAAGACATCATATCGGAACATCAGCTGAGCAGGGAAACGCTGGAGGGGATTCGTAAGAGGCTTCAGGGGATGTCGGCGGGCGCGGAAAAAATCCAGTTCACCAGTCTTCAGAAAACGGCGTTCAATACGCCTGGTTTTTGGCGGGAAGATGGGGATGAGGCGGCCAGGCACATGATTGTTCAGGGAGCGACCAGCTCCGGGAAAACGTTGGTGAGTGAAATTGCGATTATGGACTGCCTAAAAAGCAGGAAAAAGGCCATTGTCCTGGTGCCGCTCAAGGCCATGGTGCGGGAACGGTGGGAGCATTTCCGGGACGACTTAGCGCCGCAGGGAACGAAACAGGTTTATGCTTCCAGCAGCGATTTCCAGGATCACGACGGGGATATCGTTAACGGAGACTATGAGGTGGCGGTCATCGTCTATGAAAAGTTTTTTGCCATGCTCTCCCAGTCCAACATCAATATGATGCAGGATTGTGCCCTGCTGGTCGTGGACGAGCTCCAGATGTTGTCCAGCCGCCACCGCGGCCCAAAACTCGAAATTGCGATCCAGAAGATTCTGCGGAGCAACAGCGATGCCAGGAGAAACGCGGTGGCTGTGAGGATCATGTGCTTAACCACCTGCGATTGTAAGGTATCCTATATCAGGGAGTGGCTTACCATATGTGAAAACGGCCAGGAAAAAGGACCGATCCTGATCGAAAGCCAAACCCGGCCCACCGGTCTAAAGGAGCATGTCATTGGGATGGACGGAACCTGGCGGATGAAATATATCCATGGGGAGCAGTCGGATGGAAAAGAGAAGCCAAAGGACGAAGGAAACATAGACGTTCCCGGTTATGATGCGGACAACAAGCCGGAGATGGCAAAACGGCTCCTTTTAAAGGCATTGCTTCAAAAGATCTACGCCGAAAAGCCGGACGCCAAGGTGCTCATCTTTGCGAATACGAGGAACAGGACGTACCGGCTCGCTTCCTTTCTCGCTGAGCAGAATGTACTGCCCTATCAGAAGCTTTCCGGCGCGATGGAAGATATCAGCCAGTACGAAGGGGACGATTATCAAAAACAGCTCAAGGACCAGCTCCTTCCCCGACGGATGGCCTTTCACAACGCCGCCCTTTCCACGGCCCTGCGCGAATACATAGAGGATATTTACCAGAAAGAAGAAAAATTGTGTGTGGTGGTTGCCACCGAGACGCTGACGATCGGTATGAACATGCCTGTGGACGTCATGATTCTATTTGATACAAAGGTCATGCGCGAGAACGGGGAGGAAAAAGAGTTAACGAGCCAGGAATATAAGAATTTTGCAGGAAGGGCAGGACGTCTGGGGCAAAACAAGGGGGTGGGGGAAAGCTATATCTTTGCCGTCACCAAAATGGAATATGATAAGTATTGGGATGAGTATGTGAACTGTAGGACGGAAGAGATCGGCTCTGCCCTTTCCAATGCAGGACTGGAAGTCCTGGCGCCCTATTTCCTGAGCCTGCTGGGCGACGGTTCCTATGATTCAGGCGATTTCAGAAAACTATGGGAAGACAGCTTTGCTTATAAATGCCACAATAAGCGGATCGATATCACAAATATGATTCAGAAACTTCAGAACGCGTATCTGTGCCAGAAGGATGCTTCCGATGATGACGACGATGGAGAGGAACGCTATAGGCTGACCGATTTGGGAAGAATGATGGCCCCTTATGCATTCCGCCTGGATTCTTGTAAAAGACTCCGCCGCTTCTTCTTCAATGGAGGATACAAAAAAAGACGAAACGAACAGGGAAAAATGGAATGGCAGAAAATGCTGGATGAAGGGCAGGGAGGCCTGCCTGGAACCGTCACAAAGAAGGATATGGAGGAGGATAAATATCTGCTAGATATGTTATATGCCCTTTGTCGCACGGAAGAGGTTGTGCAGCTGGGCCAGCTAAAGCTGCCTTCTGCGGACAAAAGGCCGGATAAATCGAGAGAGGCGCTGGATCAGGTGGAAGCACAGCTGCGGAAAATGATTACACCAGATGAGGGAGAAGAGGCCTTATGTCAGGTATGGCCCCAAAGCGCCCTGGCAAACATGCTGGAGAACGGCTATTTATGTGAAACGGAAGAAAAAGAAGCCGTGATGCGCGCGATTTTGCTTTGGCACTGGACGAAGGGGGAAAGGATTGAGGAAATAAAGCGTAAAACAGGGTTTGGCAGTATTACCAGCATTGTTAGCGGGGACATGGCGCGGATGGCGGAGATGGTCAGCTACCAGATGGAGTCCATCCATCATTGTTATGGTGGGTATAAGGGATACACAAACTTCCAACCAAAGGCATTGCAGCCGCTTTACGCGCTTTCCACAAGGGTGAATTACGGAATGCCGCGCAATCTGGTTATCATCGCCAACTGCCATGTGCGTGGGCTGGACCGGAAGACGATATTGGATATAGGGGATTTGGCAAAGAAATCCGGCAGATATGACAGCCCAGTTAATTTCCTGAAGGAAGCCACAGTGGAAGAACTGGAAGGGAAAATTACCGATCAGAAGCGCAAGGAACTGCTGCGATTCATCGACGGGCTCTATCTGCGCGACAACCTGGAAATCCTTTTGGACAACATCCAGAAACACCAGCAGGGAAGCTGGCAGCTCACCAGCGAAGAATATGCGGCAGTCATGGATCTATCCCGGATGGAAAACGATGCGGAAGGCGACAGCCCGCTTACGCCGCTTGAGAAAATTTTCCCGACGGACGATTTCTTCACCAAAGGAGAGGACGGTGTGAACAACCGATTCTTCCATGAACCGTCCCTCAGGATACAGCTGTTGGATGACAATCATATTGCGAAGCTCGTCATTGGGGAAGTCTCCTTTGCAATCGGCGTATACGACGGGGATGAAGGCGATGCAAAACGCTTTGACCGTTATATTGCATCGAACCAATACTGTAATATTCTATTGGTTCGCAGAGAAGAGTTCCTTGAAAAGATACGCTGCGGTGAGCAGGGTGGGGGATGGGATCTCGTTGACGAAGAAGGGAAGGCCATCCTCCACGGGATTCATTCGGTTATCACCAATAAGATGTTTGCCGGCCTGATTGCGCAGGATATGGCGCTCAATGACAACAGAGCTGCTGCGCTGGCCGCACTGCTTCTGGATACCCAGGGCATTTTCCGGTCCGCAGGCCTGCAGGCCTTGAGGCCGCTTCTGAAAAATTATGACATCAGTTCCAATCAACAGCTGGATCAGGAGAATTCGTCGCAGCCGATCCTGCGGATCCTGTGCGATGAGAGAATTGGGCTGGATAACGGCGCCTGTAATCATCTCTTCGATGAACTGCAGCGCAGAGGGATTCGTTTCCGCGTTTTGCAGTGGGGGACAAGCCTGGATCGGGAGAGTCCTTCGGAAGCTCCCACGCTGATGTATTTGAATTGGGAGGATGTGAAAAAAAGCAAGAGTCTCTACCGTTTTCATCAAAGAATGAAAGCGAACCATTATCACAATGCCTTTGCTGTCTTTGAATCGGAGGAAGCATTCCGGCGTTGGGGGACGGAAAATATAGATTTACCATGCAATGAACTGGATCACTGCATGCAGATGTACGATTATAAAAACATAGCCCAAAAAGCCGAATATCTCATTTCTCAATTTGAGGTACCCAAGTATCTGATCGGCGTCAGTTACGCCCATGCGAAGGATGGGGCCGGAGAACGGCCGGCCGTTACAGCATTGCGCAGGATCATTGAGAGAATAAACGAGGCTTTTTTGGAATCGGTCGTTTTGTTTGACGGGAATCCTTCCTGCGTCGGTCATTTTGACGGAAACGGCGCGATTCTGGCAACGCTTTCTTTGTATGAGCAGTGCAGCTATTTCATCGTGCTGGATGACCAATATTATGATGACAGCGGTAACTGTGAGAGGGAAGGAAGGGTCATTGCACAAAAGCTGAAAAGCCTTCCTGCCCATCATTTGTGGTTCCTTCATCCGGATAATGACAGGCACTGTTTTCTCTATGAGGAAAATCGGGATTACTCCACACGGCTTGATCTGACGGATGATGCGACGGAAAAAATAGCGGAAGATATCATTTCATTTATTAAGGAGGATGAGAATGGCGGACGCTCTTAAAAGGATTTGGCTTAACAGAAAATATGTGATGCAATCGGCAGCAGGAGGGCTTGGCGGAACGTTTGCCGTTCTGGGCTTTATCGCCCTGTTCATTCCTCTGGACGGCTATCTTAAGTGTGAAACGCTTTTGCAGCGTATCATGGCCAGCATACTTTTATTGGGCGCGGTCTGTGTTTTCTGGCTGCTGATCTTTTCCGTTTATGTATTACATAAGCATAGGATTACCCTGTTTTCGGTAAGTGACGGGCACAACGTCTATGTCCAATACGGGAATGTGCTGAATAAAAAGGAGGTTTTGAAACCACAGGAGAGAAGAAATATCGTGGTACCAGTGAACCGATGCTTCGACACACTTGTGGATGATGATTTGGTTTCGGCGAATACACTGCACGGAAAAACCATGAAAAAGCTATATGCAAAAAGATATTTTACCCAGGAAACCCTGGAGAGCGCGATTCAGGAGAGTCTGCAGGGACAGAATCTGCAGCCGGAAACGGTTCCATTGGAAGAAAAACCGAAGGGAAATCGGAAACGGTATCCTGTGGGCACGGTGGCACAAGTGAGCATATCGGATACCTGTACCTTCTTTTTCCTGGCCCTCAGCACATTCGATCGGGAACTTCATGCCCACACCTCAGAAGAGGATTATGTGCTGTCGTTATGCCGGCTCTTCCGATTTTGCAATGTGCGCTCTCAAAGATACCCTGTCGTTATGCCTTTAATCGGAGGCGGCGGTTCCAATGTCTGGGCCGACGAAAGGGAGATTCTGGAATATATTGTGAAATTCCTTTCGCTGAACCGTTTATTGATAAACTGCGATGTCCATATTGTGGTACGAGAAAGCGGGAGATCAAAGGTGGCGATAGCGGATTTGCTTTAAGCGGCTGATCATTCCAACCTTTACCGGAACCTCCTTATTCATGATACGCAAGCAGGCGCTTTCCCTGGGCTGTGAAATCGTTACCGCGGTAGCGATGTTGAGTAAAACGCGAAATACCGTCGATTTACAAAATAGACAAAATGTGCTAAATTTAAAAATGTATGCCCGCTCCATGTCTGCATACAGACATGGAGCGCTAAGAGATGAATACGAATAGGAAGAAACGAAGGAGACACCGAAAAATGGCCGAGATGACACCAATGATGCAAAAATATGTGGAAACGAAACAGCAGTATCCCGACTGCATCCTGTTTTACCGTCTCGGCGATTTCTATGAGATGTTTTTCGAGGATGCCCTAACGGCCTCTAAGGAGCTTGAGATCACGCTGACGGGAAAGGACTGCGGCATGGAAGAACGTGCCCCCATGTGCGGAATTCCTTATCATGCTGTGGAAGGATATTTGGGACGGCTGGTCAGCAAGGGCTATAAGGTGGCTATCTGTGAGCAGGTGGAAGATCCCAAACAGGCAAAGGGATTGGTGCGCAGGGAAGTGGTGCGGGTCGTTACGCCTGGAACCAACCTGAATCTGCAGACTTTGTCGGAGAATCAGAATAATTTTCTGATGTGTATTGCCTATTTTTCCGGGAAGGTGGGAATCTCGGCCGCCGATGTGACCACAGGGGACTACTATTTGACGGAGGTGGAGGATAATAGGAAGCTTTTGGACGAAATCGTCCGTTACTCCCCTTCGGAGATCATCTGTAACGACGCTTTTTTGGTGAGCGGTGTGGAACTGGAGGATCTCAAGGGCAGGCTGGGGATCGCTATATCCTCCCTGGAGGCTAGATATTTTGACGACGCTGTCTGCCGCGCCAATTTGATGAAGCATTTTCATGTGAGCGCCCTTTCCGGCCTGGGGCTGGAGGAATTTCCCAACGGAACGATCGCTGCTGGGGCGCTCCTTTCTTATTTATATGAGACGCAGAAAATACCTCTCAGCCATTTTACCCATATCGAACCCTATCTGGTGAGCCGGTATATGCTGCTGGATAGTTCCACCAGGCGGAACCTGGAACTGACGGAAACGCTCCGCGAGAAAAAGAAGCGGGGCTCCCTTCTGTGGATTTTGGATAAGACTAAAACAGCCATGGGCGCGCGGATGATGCGCGGTTTCCTGGAGCAGCCTTTGGTGGGGCGTTCACAGATGGAAGAGCGGCTGGATGCGGTGGAGGCTTTCTGCAACGACCCTCTATCTAGAGACGAGATACGGGAATATCTGGGGCCGGTCTATGATTTGGAACGTCTGTTGGGAAAGGTCAGCTATAAGACCGCGAACCCCAGGGACATGATCGCCTTTCGCAGCTCCATGGAGATGCTTCCTCCCATCAAAACCGTGTTAAAGAACCTGGCCGGAGAGGCCAATCGGAGGATAGAGGAGGAGATAGACGGACTGGAGGATCTCTGCCGGCTGATCTATGATGCCATCGAGGAAGAGCCCCCAGTTACAATCCGGGAAGGAGGCATCATTCGGGAGGGTTATCATGCGGATATTGACAGGCTGCGCGTGGCCCGGACGGAGGGAAAAACCTGGCTGGCCGAGCTGGAAAATACGGAACGGGAGCGGACAGGGATTAAAAATCTGAAGGTAAAATATAATAAGGTTTTCGGATATTATTTCGAGGTGACCAAGTCCTATCTGCACCTGGTGCCAGAAGATTATATGCGCAAACAGACCCTGACCAACGCGGAACGTTATACCACTCCCAGGCTGAAGGAGCTGGAGGATACGATCCTGAACGCGGAGGACAAGCTTTGCTCTCTGGAATACGATGTTTTCTGCGAGATCAGGGATCAGATCGCAGCGCAGGTGGAACGGATCCAGACCACGGCCAAGGCGGTCGGCCGCCTGGACGTATTCTGCTCCCTGTCCCTGGTGGCGGAGCAGAACCATTATGTTCGGCCTTCTTTGAATGAAAAAGGGCTCATCGATATCAAGGAGGGCAGACATCCTGTGGTGGAAAAGATGATCGACCATGATATGTTCATCCCCAATGATACCCACCTGGACAACAATTCCCATCAGATTGCGGTGATCACAGGCCCGAATATGGCAGGGAAGTCCACATATATGAGGCAGACGGCTCTGATCGTTTTGATGGCACAGATCGGAAGCTTTGTACCCGCCCGAAAGGCGGATATCGGGATCGTGGATCGGATTTTCACCCGGGTGGGCGCGTCAGATGATTTAGCCAGCGGGCAGAGTACCTTTATGGTGGAGATGAGCGAGGTGGCCAATATTCTGCGCAATGCTACAAAAAACAGCCTTTTGATCCTGGACGAGATCGGGAGGGGAACCTCCACCTTTGACGGGCTGAGCATCGCGTGGGCTGTCATCGAGCATATCAGCAACCGGAAGCTTTTGGGGGCGAAGACCCTCTTTGCCACCCATTATCATGAGCTCACCGAGCTGGAAGGAAAAATGAATAATGTGAACAACTACTGTATCGCCGTAAAGGAAAAAGGGGATGACATCGTATTCCTGCGAAAAATCGTGAAGGGCGGCGCGGATAAGAGCTACGGGATCCAGGTTGCCCGCCTGGCCGGTGTGCCCGATCTGGTGATCGGACGGGCAAAGGAGATTGTGGAACAGCTCAGCGACAACGATATTACGGAAAAGGTACAGAGCATTTCCGTTGCGGACACTTCCGCCGCTTCCGGCAAAAAACAGAACCATTACGACGAGGTGGATTTGGAACAGATTTCCCTGTTTGATACGGTGACGGATGCGGACGTATTAGAAGAACTCAAAAATGCGGATGTGAGTACCATGACTCCTCTTGATGCACTGAACACTATCTATCGGCTGCAAAACAAGCTGAAAAACCGTTGGTAAGATAGGGGGATAAGCATGGCAGAAATCAGGCTTTTGGACAGCAGTACAATAGATAAAATCGCGGCGGGGGAAGTGGTGGAACGCCCCGCCAGCGTGGTCAAGGAGCTGGTGGAAAATGCCTTAGATGCGGGAGCGGACGCAGTGACGGTGGAGATACGTGACGGTGGATGTTCCTTTCTTCGAGTGACGGATAACGGCGGGGGGATCGAAAAAGATCAGGTTAGAAAAGCCTTTTTCCGCCATGCAACGAGCAAGATCGGTTCTGCGGAGGACCTGTTCCATATCAGGAGCCTAGGATTCCGCGGGGAAGCCCTTTCCAGCATTGCGGCGGTTTCCATGGTGGAGCTGATTACCAAGACGCAAGGACAGGTCACGGGGATCCATTACTGCCTGGAAGGGGCACAGGAAAAGGATTTTTCCGAGGTGGGAGCGCCGGACGGCACCACATTCATTGTCAGGGAGCTTTTTTTCAATACTCCTGTTCGGAAGAAATTCCTCAAATCCCATGCTACGGAGGGGAGCTATGTTTCGGATCTGATGGAACACATGGCCCTTTCCAGGCCGGATGTAGCGTTTTCGTTTATGATAAACGGGAATGTGCGATTTCATACTTCTGGAAATGGGGATATTCGGGAAATCATTTATCGGATCTATGGAAGGGATATTGTAAAAGAGCTGCTTCCTTTTCAGGCATCAAGGGAAGGATTTTATGTGGAGGGATTTCTGGGCAGCCCTTCCATTGTACGTTCCAACCGAAATTTTGAATTCTTCTTTGTAAACGGAAGATATATCAGGAGTCCGCTTTTGTCAAAGGGGCTTGAGGCTGGATATAAGGCCTATCTGATGCAGCATCGGTTTCCCTTCGCCCTGCTTCATATCAAGGTTGATCCGGAGGAAATCGATGTGAATGTCCACCCCTCCAAGATGGAAATCCGCTTCCACGATCAGCCAGGTATTTATGCGTTGCTGGAAGAACAGGTGCGCGTTGCGTTGCGTAATCGGGAATTGATTCCCGATGTAAAGCTGGATGGGGGGGGACGGAAGCGGCAGCCTGTATTGGAAGAAAATGCTGCAAAGAAAAGACGGACGGACTTGGAAGAAAAGCCTGCGGGGCAGCCTGGACAGGCCGTACAATCTCGGCAAGAGGTACCTCATCCGCAGCCACCATATCGGAAGCAGGAGAGTCGGAGCTTGCAGGATGGCTGTCTGAAGCCGGAGGAACAAAATGCCACAGCTTCGTCAGCCTCCGATGGAAGGCCTCATCCAGGGGCGTTGCGTCCGAAGCAAACAGACGTCCAGCCGGCGTCTTCTGTTGAACCTCCCGTTTTGCCCCGGCCTGTGCCAATCCGGCCGGAGGCGCCACAGCCCTTTGAGGCGAACCGCAGGAGCCGCCTGCTGCGGGAAGAGGAAGGCTCTTATGCGGCGGAGCGTTTCGACCAGATGGAACTGTTCGACGATAAACTGCTTTCTAAAAAAGCGGCGGAAAGTTATCGCATCCTGGGACAGATTTTCGGAACCTACTGGCTGTTGGAATATGAAGACAAACTCCTGATCTTGGATCAGCATGCCGCCCACGAGAAGGTGAAGTACGAAGCCCTCGTCCATAAGATCCGTACGGGAGGAGTGGATAGCCAGCTTCTTGCGCCTCCTATGGTGATGAATCTGTCCGCTAGGGAAATGCATACTTTAACGGAGTATGCTCCGTTTTTCGCCAAAATCGGGTTTGAAATTGAGGATTTTGGTGGAAACGCAGTGACGGTACGCGCGGTGCCCTGTGACCTCTTCGGTCATTATGAAAAGGATTTCCTCCAGAAGATATTAGATGAACTGGAGGAAGAGCCCTCCGGCAAGACGCCTTCCTTGATCGAGGAAAAATTGGCCTCCATGGCCTGCAAATCCGCGGTGAAGGGAAATCATCGGATGACGGAGCAGGAACTTTCGGCCCTGCTGGAGCAGTTGATGAAGCTGGATAATCCCTATCACTGCCCCCATGGGCGTCCTACGCTCATCACGATTGGCAAACACGAACTGGAAAAGAAATTTAAACGGATCCTGTGAGCGCTTTGGTGCGAATTCGTCTGCGTGAATTTTGCATCGCAGAGCCGTCAAGGATGCGGCATGAAAGGATTTTTATGGAGAACGGACCCGAAAGAGAACCTCTGATCATCCTCACCGGTCCGACTGCGGTGGGGAAGACGGCGCTTTCCATACAGCTTGCCAGGAGAGTGGGCGGAGAAATCATTTCCGCGGATTCCATGCAAGTATACCGGCATATGGACATTGGGTCGGCTAAGATTACGCGGGACGAGATGGGAGGAGTCAGGCACCATTTGATTGATGTCCTGGAGCCAGAGGAGGAATTCCATGTGGCCACTTTCCAGAAAATGGCAAAGGAGGCGATGCGGGAAATCCGTTCCCGCGGAGCCATTCCCATCATCGTGGGAGGAACCGGTTTTTATATCCAGGCCGTATTGTATGACATTGACTTTACGCCAAATCCGGAGGATCCTTCTATTAGAGCGCATCTTAAGGAACTGGCACGCAGGGAGGGACCTGCCTACCTGCACGGGATGCTTCGGGAAGTGGACGAGGAGGCAGCTGCTCAGATCCATGCGAACAATGTGAAGCGAGTGATTCGCGCCCTGGAATTTTCCATGCAGACAGGGGAGCGGATTTCCGCCCACAATGAGAGGGAGCGCAGGAAGGAGGCAGCTTACCGGGCCTGTTATTTCGTGCTCAACGACAGCCGGGAACGGATCTATGAACGGATAGACAGCCGGGTGGACGAGATGATCTCTGCCGGGCTGGTGGACGAGGTGAAGCGGCTGGCGCAAAGGGGATGCACCAGGCACATGGTTTCCATGCAGGGGCTGGGATACAAGGAAATCCTGGGCTTTTTGGAAGGGGAATACGACCTGGAGCGGGCAGTTTATTTGATCAAACGGGATACCAGGCATTTCGCTAAAAGGCAGCTGACCTGGTTTCGGCGGGAGCGGGATGTGATCTGGGTGGATAAAGGCGCCTTGACGTCGGAGGAAGCTTGCCTTACATTCCTCCTCGATGAATGCGGAAAACAGGGAATCTTTCCCTTTGTTGACGGTATTGCAAGCAGCGCTTGCGATATGCAGGAGTATATTGATTATGAATGAGACATCAATTTTGGATTTTTATCTGCAAATGGGTATTTCTCCTGAGGTATTCCGCTATGGTGAAACGATTCTGGCGGATCTGGAAGAACGGTTTGCTAAGATCGATGAAACGGCCGAATATAATCAGATGAAGGTTCTGCGCGCCATGCAGGAAAATCGGGTAAGTGAAGCCTGTCTGCTGGGTACAACAGGATATGGTTATAATGATATTGGACGAGATACCCTGGAAGCGGTCTATGCCTCTGTTTTCCATACGGAGGATGCTTTGGTGCGGCCCCAGATCACCTGCGGGACCCATGCGTTGGCGCTGGCCCTCATGAGCAACCTGCGTCCCGGTGACGAACTGCTTTCCCCGGTAGGAAAACCCTATGATACCTTAGAAGAGGTCATCGGCATACGGGACAGCGTAGGTTCTCTGAAGGAATACGGCATTACCTACCGTCAGGTGGACCTGCTTTCGGACGGCGGTTTCGATTATGATGCGATCCGCCAAGCCGTCAACGAGAAAACGAAGCTGGTCACCATCCAGCGCTCCAAAGGCTATCAGACCAGGCCCACTCTGTCCGTGAAGGCGATTGGAGAACTGATCGCTTTCCTAAAGGGGATCCGGCCTGATCTCATCTGTATGGTGGATAACTGTTATGGTGAATTTGTGGAACGGATAGAGCCTACGGATTTGGGGGCAGATCTGTGCGTAGGTTCCCTCATTAAGAACCCAGGGGGAGGCCTCGCGCCCATTGGGGGTTACATTGCGGGTAAGCAAAAATACGTGGAAAATGCTGCCTACAGGCTCACTTCTCCTGGGCTGGGAAAGGAAGTTGGCGCTTCCTTGGGGATCCTACCTCAGTTTTATCAGGGCCTGTTCCTGGCGCCCACCGTGACTGCCAGCGCGCTGAAGGGAGCAATTCTGGCTGCCAATCTCTTTGAACGGCTGGGCCTACCGGTGATACCGGGCGGTGGGGAGGATAGACACGATATTATCCAGGCAGTGACCTTCCGGACGCCGGAGGGCCTCATCGCTTTCTGTGAGGGTATTCAGGCGGCGGCGCCGGTGGACAGCTTTGTGAAACCGGAGCCATGGGACATGCCGGGATACGACAGTAAGGTCATCATGGCCGCCGGAGCTTTTGTATCCGGTTCCTCTATTGAACTGAGTGCGGACGGGCCCCTAAAACCTCCCTATAGCGCCTATTTTCAAGGCGGCCTCACCTGGCCCCATGCGAAATTCGGCATATTAAAAGCCCTTCAACACTGTGTAGACGCAAAAGCCGTCCATCTGCCATAATCCGTCCCTTCCCATCCTGTCGTGTTCAGTCCAAAAGAGGAGAATGCTGTCGGAAGGGGCGAAAATTTTTCGCTTTAGCTTCTATACATGCCCTGGGAAGTATGTTAATATAAGTAATGGTAAAAAATTGTATCCCAAAAGAGAGCCTCCGGCCGGTGAGGAACGTTCGGAAATGGTGGAAAACGGATACAAGAAATGAAACAAAATAATTTGGAAAAAACGTGCTACGAAGATAAAAAACCTTATGAGAAATTTCTTTCTGACGGCCCGGAGTCCCTTTCGGAAGCGGAACTTCTGGCCATCATCATAAGGACTGGGACTAAGACCATGGACTCCCTGCAGTTGGCCAGACAGGTGCTTTCCCTGCCAAAAGGCCAGGAAAAGGGAATACTGGGACTGCGGCATCTTTCCGTGCCGGATCTGTGTAAAATAAACGGCATCGGAGAAGTCAAGGCCGTGAAGATCAAATGCATTACGGAATTGTCCCGCCGCCTTTCCATGGCGGATACCCGCGATAGAATGGAGTTTAATAGGCCCGAAACTGTGGCAGACTATTATATGGGCCGCATGCGGTATCTGGAGACGGAAGAAGTGATTCTCGCCATGACCGACAATAAAAACCGGCTGATCTGCGACCGGGTTTTATCCCGGGGAACAGTGAACTGTTCCCTGGTTTCTCCCAGGGAAATTTTCCTGGTAGCGCTAGAATACCATGCCGTACATATCCTGCTGGTGCACAACCATCCCAGCGGCGATGCTTCGCCCAGCGGACAGGATATTGAAATTACTGAACATCTGGCCAGGCTGTGTGATATGATGCAGCTTCCCCTGCTGGATCATATCGTGGTGGGAGATAACTGCTATATAAGCTTCAGGGAATCCGGCCTGTTAAAATAAGGAAGGAGAAATCGTTTTGGCTACAAATGCTTTTGGAATCGATCTGGGGACGAGCAATATCAAGATTTACAGCGCTGCGGATGACAATATCATGATCGAGAAGAATATGATCGCCATCCAGAACAAGAAGAGTATCTTCGCCTACGGGGATTCTGCTTATGAAATGTATGAGAAGGCGCCGGGAAATATCCAGATTTCTTATCCCCTGTGCAATGGTGTAATTGCGGATATCAAGAACATGGAAACCCTGATCCGCTTCTTTATCACGGATATTTCTAAGGGGAATGTGAAACCTGCGGACTACTATATCGCAGTGCCCACGGACGTGACCGAGGTGGAGAAGAGGGCGTTTTTTGATCTGATCAGCGATGCCAACGTGAAGGCAAAGCGGATCCTGATCGTGGAGAAAGCGGTGGCAGACGGCTTGGGATTGAACATAGACGTGAAAAATTCCCAAGGCGTTTTGGTGGTAAACGTGGGCTACGATACCACGGAGGTTTCGATCCTCTCCTTGGGCGGCATCGTTTTAAGCCGCCTGATCAAAACGGGCGGCCTGAAGTTTGACGAGGCCATCCGCAGCGCGGTGCGCAAGGAGTACGGGCTTCTGATCGGTGGAAAAACCGCTGAGGGAATCAAGAAAAGCCTGGTGGAAATGGAAGAGGCCGAAACCGGGGCGTCGGTCTACGGAAGGGACATTGTAACGGGCCTGCCCGTAGAACGGGAGATCCCCACCGACCTGGTGGTTTCCTGTCTGCAGGAGCACTTTGACACCATTATTGATTGCGTGAAGGTAATTCTGGAGCGCACGCCCCCGGAACTGGGAGCCGATATTTACCGTCATGGTATCTATTTAACCGGCGGAGCGTCCCAGGTGGGCCATCTAGCCGATAAGCTGAAGGAAAACACGGGCCTAAAGGTCAATGTGTCAGAGAACCCGGCAGAAAGCGTGGTGCTTGGCTTGTCCAAGATTTTAAATGATGATAATTATAAATCGATCGCCTATACAATTGAAGGGATGGGTAGATGAGTCCTGTAATAAAAAGAAAGAAATACAACTTCACGCTGCCGGGAAAATATCTGCTGGTAATCCTGACCGCGGTTTGTATTCTTCTTATGATCGTGACCTTTCAAACGGACCTGTTTGAAGGGCCCATGCACGCGGCCGCGGGATACGTGATCGTGCCCTTTCAGGAAGGAATCGCTTCCGTGGGCGGCTATCTCTACGACCGTTCCGAGGAGTTAGGGCAATTAAAGGAGGTATTGGCGGAGAATCAATCCCTGCGGGAGCAGGTGGATACTCTTACCATGGAAAACGCCCAGCTCCAGCAGGATAAATATGAATTGACCAGCCTTAGGGAGCTGTACGAAATCGATGAGGTGACTTCGGACTATGCCAAAATCGGAGCGCGGGTCATCGCCAGCGATTCCACCAACTGGTTTTACTCTTTTGTCATTGATAAGGGCACGGAGGACGGGATCGAAGTGGATATGAACGTGCTTGCGGGAAGCGGATTGGCCGGCCGGGTGGTCAGCGTAGGGCCAAATTATGCACGGGTTCTTTCCATCATTGCGGATAATTCCAATGTATATGGGACGATTCTTGCATCTTCCAAAAATTTGATGGTGTCCGGTGATCTCCAATCGGTGATGACAAACGGCGTTATCCGCTTTGAACAGCTTTCCGATGCGGAAGACAAGGTATCCGAGGGTGATAAAGTGGTCACCTCCCATATTAGCAGTAAATATCTTCCTGGCATCCCCATCGGCTTTATCTCCTCCATCAATACATCCTCCAATAATCTGACGAAATTCGGTACGATAACTCCGGCTGTGGATTTTCGGCATATCCAGGAGGTTTTAGTGATCCTGGAAAAGAAGCAGCCCATTCCCGATGATTAGGAAAGGCGGCATCTGATGAGGAAAAACATAGTATTGGCTCTTCTGATTCTGCTGTGCCATATCCTGCAGGCCTCTGTGCTTCCCTGGATTGCCTTTGGCGGTGTCGCGCCGAACCTTTTAATGATCCTCGTCGCTTCCTGTGGATTCATGAACGGGGAAAAGGCCGGGATGGTAATAGGGCTCATCTGCGGCTTGCTGGTGGATATCTTTACCGGAGATATCATCGGTTTTTACGCATTGCTCTATATGCTTATGGGATATTTCAACGGCACATTCCAGAGGATGTTTTATCCGGAGGACATGAAACTGCCGTTGTTTCTGATTTTACTCAGCGACTTGGGTTACGGTTTTTGCTGTTACGTTTTCTTGTTCCTGCTGCGTAGCCGACTGGATGTGGGATACTACTTTCTTCATGTGATCCTGCCGGAGGCGGTATATACGATTGTGGTGGCATTTGGCGTCTATCCGCTGCTTCTGTCCATACATAACAGACTGGAGGATGCCGAACGCAGGCGAGCCGAGGAAAGGGAAAAGAGAAAGAAAAGGGAATAAATTTTGCTGGAAAAACTTCGCGACAATTTTTTGAACTTCATAACCTCCAGAATGCTGATCCTCACGCTGATGGCGTTTGCGATGGGAGGGATTTTGCTCCATCGGGTATTCGAGCTGCAGATCGTGAACGGAGAACAGTATTTGAATGATTTTTCCCTGCGCATCAGGAAGGAGCGTTCCATCCCCAGTTCCAGAGGGAATATCTATGACAGGAACGGGAAACTGCTCGCATACAACGAGCTGGCTTATTCTGTGACCATTGAAGACGTATATGAGTCCAAAAATAAAAACGCCAATCTCAACGCCACCCTGTTAAAAACCCTTCATATCCTGGAGGCGAACGGGGATGATGTAATCAGTGATTTCAGCATTTACCTGGATCAGAACGGAAGTTATGCGTATAACGTATCGGATACCAGGCTTCTGCGTTTTTTGGCGGATATTTACGGATATGCGTCTATAGATAAACTCAAAGAAAAGGAAAAGAATGCCACTCCTCAGGATGTCATCGATCATATGGCCACCAATTACGGAATCGGGGAACGGACGGACCCAAATGACCGCAAGACCTTTGTTCCCGGGCTGGGTTATACGAAGGAAGAAGTCCTGAAGCTGGTCATCATTCGTTATGCTATGAGCGCCAACAGCTTCCAGAAGTACATACCCACCACCATTGCCACGGACGTGAGCGAGCGCACCGTGGCCGCCATCAAGGAAAACACGGATGACTTGCTGGGCGTGGATATTGCCGAGGATACGATCCGGCGTTATGTGGACGGCGTCTACTTTTCCCATATCATCGGTTATACGGGGAAGGTATCGGCTGAGGAACTCAAAACCCTGAATGAAGAGGCTTTTGAAAAAACGGGTGAGGACGACAGATATGAAATGAACGACACCGTGGGGAAATCCGGTATCGAAAGGGTGATGGAAAGCTACCTGCAGGGAAAAAAGGGCAGCGAAACCATCTATGTGGATAATGTGGGAAAAGAAATCGAATCCGAAGGCAGGATCGATCCATTGGCCGGAGGGAATGTTTATCTGTCCCTGGACGCGGATCTTCAGGAGGCTGTTTACAATATTCTGGAGCAGAGCATCGCAGGTATTTTGCTTGATAAGATCATTAATGCGAAGGAGTTCGATAAAACCAATGTGACCCCTTCCCGGATCAGGATTCCCATAGACGACGTATACTTTGCTCTCATCGATAATAATATTATCAACCTGGAGCATCTGGCTTCGGAAGGCGCTGGGGAGAACGAGAAAGTGATTTATCAGGCTTTCCTTGCCAAAAAGGAGGAAGTTTGGAACCGCCTGGAGCAGGAGCTTCACACGAACCGCACGGCCTATGACCAGCTGACGGAGGAATACCAGGTATATGAGAGCTATCTTGTCAACGACCTGCTCATCAAAGATACGGAAAT
>CANSTU010000019.1 GCA_947650005.1 uncultured Lachnospiraceae bacterium | reverse complement strand
TGGCACAATCCTGGCAGGGCGGGCGCATCGGTTTCAAATCTGTTGGCCTGATGGCTATTTTACTATGGCAGACACAAATAGTTGGGCATGGGAAGCCGAAACCTGTTATAATTATTATTAGCGCTAAATCTGTTGGATGTTATCTCTGTACAAAGATCAGTAGGAAGAGATAGCGGTATTGCAGCTGGCAATTAATTTAGGAAAAGAGTCCGAAAGAGCTGCTAAACATTCTATTTTAAAGGAGGGGAAGGACTATGGAATTTTTTGAACAAAACGGCAATTGTCTCATTTTCCGGGAAAACGGGGAGACGGTGGAGGTAGCTCCTTGGGGGGAAAGCAGTCTACGGGTACGCGCTTCTTTCCTGGGAGAGATCGAGGAAGGGAGCATCGCGCTCCTGGAGCCGGAAGAAACGGACGTTAAGATCAGCACAGGCGAATGGGAAGCTTCTATCCAAAATGGCAATATCACGGCAGTTCTGAAGGTACAGCCCTGGGGACATGCCCTGCAGATCTGTTTTTATGACCAAAACGGGAAACTTTTGCTGCAGGAAATCCCCAATGGAGGCGCTCTGCAGAAAAAGGCGCGCCAGTTCACCCCCCTTCCCGGCGGCGGATATGAGCTGAGAGCCAGTTTTGTGTCAGATCCAGAAGAAAAACTCTACGGCATGGGCCAGTATCAGCAGGAAGTAATGAACTTGAAGGGATGTAATCTGGAGCTGGCCCACAGGAATTCCCAGGCCAGTATTCCTTTTTATGTGTCCAGCTTAGGCTATGGTTTCCTTTGGCACAATGCAGCCGTCGGCACGGTGCATTTCGGCAGAAATACCACAGAATGGGTGGCAGCCTGTACGATGCAGCTGGATTACTGGATTACCGCAGGCGAACGTCCGGCACAGATCGTGGAAGCCTATGCGCATGCCACCGGAACGGCTCCTATGATGCCGGAATACGGCCTTGGCTTCTGGCAGTGTAAACTGCGCTATTTTAACCAAGATCAGGTGCTTTCCATTGCACAGGAATATAAGAAGAGGGATATCCCAGTGGACGTGCTGGTGATCGATTACTATCACTGGCCCCGCTGCGGCGACTGGCGCTTTGACGAGGAATACTTCCCAGATCCTGCCGACATGGTGGCCCGGCTCCATGAAATGGGAATCGAAACCATGGTCTCCATCTGGCCGCAGGTGGACTGGCGCAGTGAAAACTACGAGGAAATGAAACAGAAGGGCCTGCTGGTGAAGAGCAATGCAGGCGTTGACGTGCAGATGGTTTTCCACGGGAATAACGTGTTCATGGATGCCACCAATCCCCGCACCAGGGAATACGTTTGGGAAAAGGTGAAGAAAAACTATGCGGATCTGGGTATCCGTACCTTCTGGCTGGATGAAGCGGAGCCGGAATTTACCACCTATGATTATGGCATGTACCGATACGCGGCAGGGCCGGTGGCCCAGGTTGGCAATGTCTATCCCCGGGAATACGCCCGACTTTTCTACGAAGGCCAGACAGAAACGGGCCAGGAGGATATCGTAAACCTGATCCGCTGTGCCTGGGTAGGAAGCCAGCGTTACGGCGCCCTGGTATGGTCTGGCGATATCATGTCCTCCTGGGAAGATTTCCGTAAACAGATCTGCGCAGGCATCCACATGGGTCTGTGCGGCATCCCCTGGTGGACGACGGACATCGGCGGATTCCACGGCGGCGCCACGCAGGATCCGGCCTTCCGCAGGCTCTTAGTACGTTGGTTCCAATTCGGCGCCTTCTGTCCGGTAATGCGCCTCCACGGCAGCCGGGTTCCCCACGAGCCCATCGTCAATCGGGCCGGGGAGGTGCGGGAACAGACCGGAGCCGATAACGAGATCTGGAGCTTCGGCGAGGAGGCCTATCCCATCCTGGTGAAGTTTATCCGCATCCGGGAAAAGATGCGCGATTATACCAGGAGCCTGATGCGGGAAGCCCATGAAAAGGGGAGTCCTGTCATGCGTGCCCTGTTCTACGAATTCCCGCAGGATGCCAAGACCTGGGACATCACGGATTCTTATCTATACGGCCCAGATATCCTGGTGGCGCCTGTGTGTCGCGAAGGCGAAATGAAGAGGAATGTCTACCTGCCAAAGGGCGCATCCTGGATCCATGCAGGAAGCGGAGAAGAATATGCGGGCGGATCCTGGTATGAGGTGGAAGCGCCGTTGGATACCCTTCCTGTGTTCCTAAGGGATGCGAAGCAATCTTATCTGATCGGAATGATTTAATGCCTGTAACAAAAGAAGGCGGCCGCGGCCGCCTTCTTTTCCCTATGAAAATGATGATGTTACATGGCAGATCACACGATTGGAGCAAAGCCTCTCGTTGTGTATTGAGTCACCGCCCTATCCTATGCCAATCCCTTTCCGTTCTATCAAGATTGCTGCCCTGCGTTCAATGCATCCACCATGCCCTGAAGCTGTTCCATGGTCACAGCCCCGCCGGAGAAGCTCAGAAGCCCTCGCAGCGGCATATAGCGCATCATCGCCTCCTGCATTTCCGAAGAAATCGCTTCCGACGCAGCGTTAGAGCCTTCATCTTCACCCGTCTCCAGAATCCCCAGCTTCATGAACGGAGCCATCATTTCCATGGCCTTCGGATCCTTCATCACATCTCCAAAGGTGGTATCCAGCGTATAACGTACCGGAACCTTCACCGTGGAATCCACGTTAACAGGAGCCTCTAAAACGATATCCCTAGAGGATTTTCCAACCCGAACCAGGAATGCCCCGCTCTCCACATGCCAATCATGGAGCGTGGTGTTCCAGTAAGCGAACGCCCTCTTATCCAGCGTAAAGGTCACCGTCTTTGTCTCTCCAGGAGCCAGTTCCACCTTTTCAAAGCCCTTCAGCTCCTGCACCGGACGGATCACGGTGCTTTCCACATCGGATACATAGAGCTGAACCACTTCCTTCCCAGCCCTGCTGCCCGTATTGGTCACATTGACGCTCACTGATAGAGTATCCTGATCAGAAATGTTCTCCGCGCTCAGTTTTAAATCGGAATAATCAAAAGCAGTATACGAAAGCCCAAAGCCGAAGGGGAACCTTACGTCCATCTTCTTCGTATCATAATAGCGATAGCCCACGAACACGCCTTCTCTGTATTCCACTCTATCCCCTTCACCTACATAATACAGATAAGAAGGGTTATCCTCCAACTTATAGGGGAAGGACTCAGGAAGCTTCGCGCTTGGATTCACTTTTCCAAACAGGATATCCACCTGCGCGCCTCCCACGGCCTGGCCGCCCAAATAGGCCTCCACAATTCCCTTTACCTGATCCGCCCAGGGCATCTCCACAGGAGAACCGTTATGTAGAACCACGATCGTGTTCGGCTGCGCCGCTGCCACGCGGGCAATCAATTCATTCTGGCAGTTCGGCATCCTCATATGGCCCCTGTCGAATCCTTCCGACTCAAAGGCATCCGGAAGTCCAGCAAAAATCACCGCTGCCTTTGCCGCCTTTGCCTGTTCCACAGCCTCCGCCATCAAAGCCTCGTCGATCTCGTCCTTCTCATCCCGGAATCCCTCTGCCAACGTAATGTTTCCCCACTCCTTCACACAGTCCCAGGCGCTCGTCACCTTATGACTGTTGATGTGGGAACTGCCGCCGCCCTGAAAACGGGGGCTTGCAGCATATTTTCCGATAAAGACGATCTTCTCCTTTTCGTCGAGAGGCAGGATCCCATCCTCGTTCTTCAGAAGCACGATGGTTTCCTCCGCCACCTTTCTCGCCAATTCGTGATCTGCGTCCCTGTCAAAGACTGCCGTTTTGTCCCTGTTATCCTCGAAACGGTAGACGATATTCAGGATCCGTTCCACCGCCCGATCGAGAACGGCTTCCTCCAGACGTCCCTCTTTTACAGCCTCCACAATCAGCCTATCGTTGATCCCGCCGGATGAGGGCATTTCCAGCTCCAGGCCCGCATACAGATCCGGCACCCGGTTATTCACCGCTCCCCAGTCGCTCATCACAAATCCGTCAAAATCCCACTCATCACGCAAAATATCCGTCAAAACTTCCTTATTCTCCGCCGCATAAGTGCCATTAATCCTATTGTAAGAGCACATAACCGTCCAGGGCTTCTGTTTTTTCACCGCCCCCTCAAAGGCCGTCAAGTAGATTTCCCGCATCGTCCTCTCATCCATCTCGGAGGAAGAGGACATCCTGCGGTGCTCCTGATTATTTGCCAAGAAATGCTTAATACTGGTTCCCACATTCTTATTCTGAACCCCTTCAATCAGCGCGCCCGCCATTTCTGAGGCCACATAAGGATCCTCCGAATAATATTCAAAATTCCGGCCGCACAGAGGAGAACGCTTAATATTCACAGCAGGCCCCAGTATGACGCCCACGCCCTCTGCCTGACATTCATTTCCCAGCGCTTCTCCCATTTTCGTGATCAGCTCCCGGTTAAAGCTGGCCGCGGTTCCGCAGCCGGCTGGGAAACACACTGCCTTAATACTGTCGTTCACGCCCAGATGGTCCGCTTTCTGATCCTGCTTTCTCAGACCGTGAGGGCCATCGGAAACCATCATGGCCGGGATTCCAAGCCTCTCCACGCTTTCCGTGTGCCAGAAATCGGCTCCGGAACACATGGCCGCCTTTTCTTCCAAAGTCATTTTCCCAATCAGTTCCTGCAATTGATCCCTTGTCATACCTTCTCCTTTTCTGCGCCGGATAGCGCACACTTATTTTTCACCATAATCGTCCTGCCCACTTCAGCGAGCATTGAAGCGCGGACGAAAAACGGCTGTTAATCTATTTTTTATCTTAACATGCCTGGCATTGAAAAGCTATTTCAAAAATGACTTGGACAGGGAAGATATTGACTTTTTTTAACAAAACGTCAATAATATAACTATATTTGCAGGTTGTTCTTTACCATGAAGGTCCCGTCCGATGGCTGAATCCCAGGACAGGCCGGCTCATCCGGGAATTCAGCCATCGGACGAGCCTGCTAGACGCAAGCAGGCCGGGTCGTTTTGTGCCTACCAGCGGCGGTTGCGGGAGCGCACAGCGACTGGCTTTCATGCTTGCCGGTATGCGAATCCCTTACCCACAGCGGTTATGGGAGCGCGCAGCAATCGATTTTCATGTCCACCAAAGAACGGATTTCCACAGGAGGAGCTATGGGACAGGCATTGAAAAAAACGGAAATCGGATACCAGCCCACGTCCGACTTTTATCCCGGAAGCTACCTGGACGGGATCCACGTCCATGGCAGCTGCCTTTCCAGCAATTACTTTCATGAAAACGTTATCATTGATCCATTCCTCCAGGTACGCTGTTTTTCCTATGAAGAAGTGGGACTGTTCGTTCCCAAGCACTGGCACAACAGCCTGGAGATTCTCCTTCTTTCTTCCGGGGAAATGGAAGCTGTTTTCGGCGATGCGGCTGCCATACTCCAGCCCGGGGAGTTTGCCATCATTAATTCCAGGGATATCCATGCCACCAACTGTCCGGAGCATTCCAGGGTCTGCGCCCTGCAGATTCCCTATCCCTTCCTGATGCAGCATATACCGGACTATGACAGTATCCGCTTTCGTTCCGGCCCCTGCGGCCAACCTGATGTGGATGACAAATTCCGCGCTCTCCTTCTAGAACTTCAATCCTGCCATACCCGCGGCGGCACAGGATACCAGCTCCACTTTACCAGCATGCTCTACGAACTCTTATATCTGTGCGTCACCTATTATCAACTTCCGGCCGGAGAAGGCGCTCCAAAGCCGAACGACGAAGAACGCGCCCGTCTGATCACGGTGATGGATTTCGTCAATGCCCACTATAATGAAGCCATCTCCCTGCGCGATGCGGCCTCCACCGTAGCGCTCAATCCTGAGTACTTCTGCCGCTTTTTTAAAAAAAATATGGGGTTAACCTTTCTGGAATTCGTGAATCAGGTGCGTTTTTCCCATGTTTGCGACGACATTCTCCGAACGGATATCAGCATTACCGAACTCCTTACCCGCCATGGATTTACCAATTATAAGCTCTTCCGGCGCATGTTTCAGGAACGCTATGGATGCACTCCCCAGGAGAAAAGAAAAGAGACCTCCGGAATCCTTCCGTAAGTCCCTTTCCCCATTCCTATCCTTTTCCGCCGTTTTCTATAAAAGCAAATGCTTTCCCTAAATTGGGCGGATTTTTATTCCTGTTGGCCGCTTCTCACACGCCCGAAGAACGTCAGCATGTAGATTCCGCAGATACCCACCAGGATATAGACGATCCTGGAAATCCAGCTTAGTTGGCCAAAGAGCATTGCGACCAGATCCAAGCGGAACAGGCCGATAAGCCCCCAGTTTACCGCACCAATCACAGCAATGATAAGCACAGTATAATCAAGTCCTTTATTTCCCATGATTACTACCTCCTTTCAACCCTCTTTCATACCGCACCTTTGCGGTGCCACAACATAAAAATAAGGTTCATGCCTAACATACACGACTCCATTTATGCTGCCACCAGCATAAATTAACGATCGAAAAAGCTGCCTGAGCTCATTTCCAATCTAGCCTTCCCGCCCGCTTCAGCAGGTGTAAATTTACGGCTGAAAAATGGACGGACACCCATTTTTCAACCTAACCTCCATGCCTGCTTCAGCAGGCATAAATTCACGGTTAAAAAATGGCTGCACAGCCATTTTTCAACCTATACACCTATCGTATCCAAATGATCTGATTTTATACGATACCTTTCCTTCCCCGTTTTTGCCTTTTCTTCAATTCCCTTTTATTTAATTATTTCGATCGAACGCCCGTCTGGCCGCAGTTTTCTATCGCTACTGCGGCCAGATCCAAGATTTTATGCTTATATAAGCCTGTATACTGAATTCGGAAAGCCGTCCAGCACCGTTTCGGTTTCCAGGTCCGCGACCACGGGCGTTTCCTTCCAGATCATCCGTTTCCTTTTTTCACATAGCGGCTTCCATTCCGGAATCCCATCCCATTCCGGGCTTCCTGTTTCCAGAAAGCGGGCATAGCTTTCATGCAACAGTGCAGATACCTTCTCCCTGCGCTCCAACGGTATACCCGGAAAAAAGAAATCATCCTGCGCCGCATCATCAAATGCCATAGACTGGTCGAGAACATGGGCCGAAGCCCCATACTCAAAGCTATAGTACCACACCCTACTTCCCGTATCCGTCAAAAGTTCTGCCAAACGGTGACTGTACATCCGGTACATATAGTCCGAAAAGATCTCAACCCACTTATCCGCTGCTTCCTCGCGGGAAAGTTCCTTTCCCTGTTTTGCCGCTTCCGTTTCATATTCCCGAAACGTCTCCAGGGCAATTTTTCCATTTTCTCCAAATAAGCAGCCGGCAATTTCCCAAGCCTCCGATGCCAAATCCGTATGCTGCATACGCAAAAATATCATCTCGTGCAGGCAGCTTCCAACAATGACGTTGCCAGACCAGTATTCTCCCCGCCTGATGCGTTCCTGCCAATCAAAGGGGATCACCTCCCCATCCGCTACCGGACCGAACATACAGGTATTACCTGGGTTATCCACCAAACCTCTCTGGATCGCCATGAGCTGGTCCGCATCCATGGTAAGGATCTCCTCCTTTTTCTCCAGAATTCCTCTTCTGTGGGCCTCTTCATAGAATGCTTCCGCTATTTGGGATGCGGTATGCGCATCCCGGATACACTGATATCCTCCGCTCGCCAGCATAGCTGCGCTGCACCATTTTTTCAATTCCGGCCGCAGCATCAATGCCCCTATCGCCTTTGCCCCCGCAGACTCCCCAAACAAGGTAATCCTGTGACTGTCTCCGCCAAAATACTCTATGTTTTCATAAATCCATTTTAATGCAAGCAGCTGATCCAGCGTTCCATTATTACCCGTATGACGATAGTCTTCTCCCAATGCCTCTCCTAAATACAGATAACCGAGCGCGCCAAGGCGGTAATTTATGGAAACATAAATAAACGAATGGTTTCCGATCACCCGTTCCGCCCGCCGCTCTCGATTGCTTCCGTCTTGGAAAGCGCCTCCGTGAATGTATACCGCCACGGGAAGTCCCTCCATCGACGTTTCATTCTCACCCATTGGCACCCAAATATTCAGGTTCAGACAGTCTTCCCCCATCTCATCCTGATCCTGTCCACCATCCTCTGGCTCTTTTCCCTTCTGAATGGACTTCTTCCCGTAACGTCCTGCTTTCCATACCCCTTTCCAGTCATACTCTCTTGGCGCGCCAAACCGTTCCGCCTTCCCATAGGGGATACCCAGGAATTTCCATAACCTTCCCTCTCGGAATCCCTCCACTACACCATGATTCGTTTTTACTATCATCGCTCCTCACCTTCTGCCTTCCTCCTGCCATCGTGTCAACTGCAAGAACGGTTCGGCCTATCCCCTGCCAGGCTACCTCCCTTAGAAGAGCCAATCAGCCATTGTGCCTTTCCGGTTCTTACCTTGCCATAAAGGGGAGACCTGCCCATTGCATTCTCTCTTGCTTCCTGATATACTTTAACCGTCACAGAATCCACAATTTCCAAAAAAGGAGCAGCATATGAATGTCGCATCTTTATCGATGTCCTTCTCCACAGGCCGTATGGCCGCTGAGATGAGCGTCTCCCTCCTATCCAAGGCCCTTGATGTGGCTGAGATAACCGGGGATGCGCTGACTCAGATGATGGAAGAGGTGCCTGTGGTATCGGGCCTGGGCGAGTTTATCGACTTGAGGGCCTGAACGTTTGGCGGCATCGGTCGGTTATTCCGGCCGGTGCCGCCAAATTTTCTATCCATGCAAATCTGAAACAGCTGCCAGGCCATTCAGCCTAGTTCTGGAAGCCTACATAGGCAGTTTCCTACTTTTTCCACTGCATCCGATGCAGTTCCCCTGTCGTCTGCAGTCCGGAAAAGCCGTTCTGACGCAGCGCTTCATAGAGTACAACTGCCACGCTGTTCCCCAGATTTAAGGATCTGATCCGATCCAACATGGGGATCCGGATGCAGTCTTCCCGCCTTTCCGCCAATATTTCTTCCGGAATCCCCGCGCTTTCCTTTCCAAACATGATATAATCCTCCGGCCCAAAACGTACATCCGAATAGGCCTGTGTGGCTTTGGTGGTGGCCATCCAAAGCCGGGCGCAGGAAAGGCCGGACTGATTTTTTGCCAGAAAATCTTCAAAGTTGATGTACCGCCTCACATCCAGCTTTTCCCAGTAGTCCAGCCCAGCCCTCCGGATCTGTTTTTCTGACAGCTGGAATCCCAGCGGCTCGATTAGATGGAGCACGGAACCGGTAGCCACGCAGGTTCTTCCGATATTTCCCGTATTCGCCGGTATCTCCGGTTGATGCAGAACGATATTCATGGACGGCTCCCATCCGACTGTTCCTTTTTCAGCTTACCGATGAAGTCTGCCAGCCTGCCGATAGCCACCTTCAGATTTTCCAGGGAATAGGCGTAGGAAATGCGGATGAACCCTTCCCCGCTGTCCCCAAAAGCCGTGCCCGGAACCACGGCCACCTTTTCCTCCTGTAGGAAACGGGTGGCGAACGCATCGCTGGTCATGCCGAATTCCTTGATACAGGGAAAAACATAGAAAGCGCCGTAGGGTTCAAAGCAGGAAAGCCCCATTTCCCTGAACGCATAGAGCAGGTAACGCCGCCTCTGGTTGTAGGCCTCTCTCATTTCCTGCACGTCCCCATCCCCGTTTCTCAACGCGTCCACCGCCGCATACTGGCTCGTGGTAGGGGCGCACATGATGGCAAACTGATGGATTTTCAGCATCTGATCCAGGATTACCTGCGGTCCGCAGGCATAGCCCAGACGCCATCCCGTCATGGCATAAGATTTGGAGAAGCCGTTGATCACGATCGTCCGTTCCCGCATGCCCGGAATGGAAGCTATGGAAACATGATCTCCTTTAAAGGTGAGCTCGCTGTAAATCTCATCCGAAATCACAAAGAGATCCTTTTCCAAGATCACCTCCGCAATGGCCTCCAGATCCTTCCTTTCCATAATAGCCCCGGTGGGATTGTTCGGGAAGGGAAGGATGAGCACTTTGGTTTTCTCCGTCACCGCCTCCCGCAACTCTTGGGCTGTGAGGCGGAATTCATTCTCTTCTTTCAAGTTGATGATCACCGGCTGCGCATCCGCCAGAATGGCGCAGGGTTCATAGGACACGTAACTGGGCTGGGGAATCAGCACCTCGTCCCCAGGATTTACCATGGCGCGCAGAGCAATGTCAATGGCCTCCGAACCGCCCACCGTCACCAGCACTTCATGGGCAAAATCATACTTCAGGCCGAAACGCCGATCCAAATATCTGCAGATCTCTATTTTCAATTCTTTCAGGCCCGCATTGGATGTGTAGAAAGTCCTTCCCTTTTCAAGGGAGTAAATCCCCTCGTCACGGATATGCCAGGGGGTATCGAAGTCAGGTTCTCCGACGCCAAGGGAGATGGCATCCTCCATCTCGCTGACAATGTCAAAAAATTTCCGGATGCCCGACGGCTTGATCATAACGATTTTATCAGACAGCGGATTTCTCATGGCGTAATCTTCTCCCTCGTATCTTCATATTTCTTGGCCAATATGGTTCCATGGTCTTTGTATTTTTTCAGAATAAAATGGGTAGCCGTACTCAGGACGCCTTCCAGGGCGGATAGCTTCTCCGATACAAAGGACGAAATCTCCTTCAGGTTCTTCCCTTCCAGCGTCACCAACAGGTCAAAGCCGCCTGAAATCAGGTATACCGCATTGACCTCAGGATACTTGTAAATCCGCTCCGCAATATTGTCGAAGCCCTGGCCCCTCTGAGGCGTTACCCGTACCTCGATCAGGGCGGATATTTTCTCCAGGCTGGTTTTATCCCAATCGATTAGCGTATGATAACCGCAGATAATCCCCTCCGCCTCCATGGACGCCAGCTCGTTTACCACATCTACCTCTTCCACACCGAGAATCACAGCCAATTCCTTCAGATCAATGCGGCTGTTTTTTTCAATAATTCCAAGCAATTGCTCTCTCATCAGAATCATCATATCCTTTCCGTAACCCGCATCCGATTGCTTCTAGGCGATACCGACCGGGTTACTTACAATATTGCCCGCCTTCGTTCTTCCGCTCCGGCGGGTTCCAGGAAACGCTTCTCTCCTCCATTATGTACCACACGATCCTTACCGGCAGCCGTTTTTCCAATTACAGCCGCCCAGATCCCCTCCGCCTTTAGCGCACGGACCAGATCGTTTCCGTTCTCCGTCCCAGCAAGAAGGCTTCCTCCTGAGATCATTTCATAGGGATTCAAATCCAAATAATTACAGATTTCCACCGTTTCCTGCCGGATGGGAATTTTCTTTAAGTCAATGTCAAGTCCGACGCCTGAACTTTCTGCCATTTCCCAGAGTGCACCGAAGATTCCACCTGCGGACACATCGGTCATGGCGCACACGCCGGACTTTCCGGCGGCTGCGGCCTCCGGTATGACGGATAGATACCGGTCAAAGCCCTTCGCTTCTTTCACAAGATATGCGGGAAAACGCTCCAAAAGCTCTTCTTCCCTCTCCTTTGCCACAAAAGCCGTTCCCTCCAGGCCGATCCATTTCGTGGCTACCAGTTCCATCCCCGGGCGCAGCGTTCCCGCTGCCTTTCCGCATCCTGCCTTTACCTTTCCCACTGCCGTCACCGTCAGGACGATCCGATTTACCGCTGCCGTCACCTCCGTATGTCCCCCGGCAATCTGGATCCGCAGTCCGGCACACACCGACTCCGCCTGTGCCATCACCGCCTTCAGATCCCCTTCCGTACAGGACGGGGGAAGCAGCAACGAGAGGAATGCAGCCACCGGCTCGCCCCCGCAGGCTGCAATGTTATTTGCAGCCCGATGGATGGCATAGAGCGTCTGATCCTGTCCGAAGCCTGTGACGGGATCCGTAGTAATCAACAGATCCTTTTCCGGTTCAGATACCAGGATGGCGCAGTCCTCCCCGAGTCCTGCGCCACATCTGATTTCACTCCTACGGCTCTTCAGTTGTTTCAATACGGAACGTTTAAGTACGTTTTCCGGTATTTTCCCAATTTCCATCGAATCGCCTTATTGCCCTAACTGCTGCTGCGCCTGCTGTTGCTGCGCGGCCAACATTTCATTATACTGCTGAATCAAAATAGCCTGCTCCTCTGGCGTCCTACCTGCCAGAATGGCCGCCAAAGCCGGATCAATACCGTTATTCTCAGGCGGCGCGGTGCTCTGCCCGTTCTTCAATGCCGCTGCCACACTCTTCACGTGGTCGATGCTGCCCGTAGCGATAGCCGCCTGCATCTCGTTATAGGCATTGCTGTCCTCTGTGGCCACGCCCACCGTCGCCGTGCGGGGAACCATCTTATAGCTGCTGCTGTTTATCTGTTCCCGGCTGACCTCCACTCCATTTTCCGTCACCACTTTCCACAGTCTCGCCTTATACCCGATATGCGCCGACTGTACGTCCACAAAACCGATGGGCTGGCTGCTGGACTGTACGATGGTTTCCGTGTTGGGATGGATGGTTTCCAGGACTTCGCTTTCGTAGGTCACCTTACGTCCTGCATCCCTGGTCTCCACACCGTATATCACAAAAGTAATATTCTTATTGCTCGTATAGCCCTCAATATAAATAGGGTATCCCGTATTATTGGTAAACCGAAAATCCTTTCCTGCCGACTCCGCGATGGCTGCATCCATAGAAGGTTTCACATATCCCACGATCATGGAATGGTTGTGCCGTTCTTCCACCTGCAGCTCCGCCTGGAGCACCGCGTTGTATAGCGTGGTGGAAACCTGGCAAATTCCTCCTCCGATACTGTCCACCACCTGCCCGTTCAGATAGGAGCCCCCCATATAATATCCGTTCTCCAAAGTAAAGGGACTCACCATCTCATAGGTGGAAAACGTATCCCCAGGGTAGATCGTCGCCCCGTTGATCAGCCTGCAGCCGTTCGCCACGTTTTCGCTTCGATTGCTGCCTGATGAAGAATAGCTCGTGGTAAAACTTCCCAGCACGTCTTTGACCTTTGCAAGCTCTTCTTCTCTCCCCTTGGGAACTTCTTCCGTTACCACCAGGTCTATAGCGGTATCTCCACCTTGCCACTGGGTGGTTAGATAATCGTAAATCGCTGTCTCAGACGCTGCCGTCTCCACCACAACCCCTGTCTGTCCGTCTTCTATTACAAAATTTCCGTCTACGCGTTTCAAATGCGCATCCACGGCTTCCACATTAAACTCCGCGCACTTATTCTCCACAACTGAAGCCACCGAAGCCCGGTCAAAAGACAATGCGATATCATATATCATATTCTGGTGCTCCAAATCTTTCAAAGCCTTATAGCGCACCACCACATTACCGGATTTCCCCAGATTGACGGCATCCTCCACCAGTTCGGGATTTCCCCAGGAAAGCCCGAGATCCGCCGCGGATACGGAAACCGTATTACCGTCCACCGCATTGAGCGTTATGGTACTGCTACCCAGGGAATCCACATAGGACCGGATGGCCGCACTGGCTTCCTCACGATTCATTCCCCCAAGCGAGATCTGGCCTGCATAGACCCCTTCCAAAATGGTATCATCAGGCCTGGCCTGCGCCTGGGAATGCAGGCCTATCCCTGTCAGAGCTGCTCCGATCACCAGAGCCAATACCGGTATCCATACCCTTTTTTTCATAAGCTGCTCCTGTCCTTACAGAAAATACAATAACGTGGGAACGATCATTGCCAGCACAAGAATGACGATAATAATGGATGAAATGATCTTCTTCGTTTTTTTATTATACAGATTAAACATATCCGCTCCCATCCGTGTTGCTCACAGACTTTTTCTAATTTTAACTTTGCTTCAAGTGCTTATTATATATGAAACTTTCTCTTTTTGCAACCGGTCAGACGCACAATCAATGAAGCAAATGCAGGGAAAACGGACAACATTTTTCAGTCTTGCTCCCATCTTGCACGCCTTGGAGTGCGTACAAATCAGGTTGATCCCATCTGCCTGCCTCAGCGTGCACTCAGATCAAGGAGATGGAACGAAGTTTCAATCTTTTCCTTCTCTGAGCGAATCTTACCGTACTGATAAACGATTCTGTCAGCCAAACGGCTGGCCTCGCTCCTGGACAGCCGTTCCACGTCCACATCCAGCTCCACCCCATGGGCCTGTGCGAGGCGGCGCAGACGTTCCTTCTGTGCCCGTCCCGCCGGTTGCTCCTTTTTCACCTGGCAGATCAGCGGGACGGGGCGAAAGGCCTGGCGCTCCTCCTGAAAAAAACCCTCACACAGCGCTTCATACAACCGATGGGTTGCCAACGCATCGTCCAGGGCCCGATGCGCCCGATGGGAAATCCCATAATAGGAACACAGAGCCCCCAGGGTGCGGCTTTCCAGACCGGTCAAAAATCGTCTGGCCAGTTTTAACGTATCGATCCCCGCAGCCTCAAAGGCATATCCTGCGTTCACAGCAGCCTTTTTCAGAAACGAATAGTCGAACAGCAGGCTGTGGCCCAGGAGAACATGATCTTTGGAAAATTTCATAAAGTCCGGAAGAATCTCTTCAATCCCCGGCGCATTTTGGAGCATCCCATCCGTCAGCCCGGTTAGGTTTACCGTGGCCTCCTCCAATTTTCGGCCCGGATTTACCAGGCTCTGCCAGGTTCCGCTAATCTGCCCGTTTTCCACTTTCACCGCGCCGATTTCTATGATTTTATCGTATTTGGGCCGAAGGCCTGTGGTCTCCAGATCCACACTGACATAATTGCGCAGAACCATATCCATTTTATAAACCCTTACCCATAAAGAGGCTGAAACGCAGTTTCAATTTTGCTCCCGCCTGCGTGCAAAGCGCGCACTCATATCAGGGAGATTGAAACGCAGTTTCAATTTTGCTCCCGTCTGCGTGCAAGGCACGCACTCATATCAGGGAAGTTGAAACGCAGTTTCAATTTTGCTCCCGTCTGCGTGCAAGGCACGCACTCATATCAGGGAAGTTGAAACGCAGTTTCAATTTTAAGCCTTCGCATTCTGATAGTATGGACACAACTGCGTCAGAAAACACATTTCACACTTTGCATGGGGAGCCTTACATATTTCCCGTCCCAGCGCAATAATCTGCAGATTGTAAAGAATCCAGTGATCCTTGGGCAACACTTTCATCAAGTCATATTCCACCTTCACCGGATCCTCTTCCTTCGTAAAACCCAGCCTGTTAGAAATCCGTTTCACATGGGTATCCACCACAATGCTCGGTTCATGGTAGATATTCCCCCGAATCACATTGGCCGTTTTTCTGCCCACGCCCGCCAGGGAAGTAAGATCCTCTATCGAACGGGGCACTTCCCCTCCAAACCGATCCCTCAAAGCCCGGCAGCAGGCAATAATATTTTTTGCTTTATTATGGTAAAAACCCGTGGAACGGATGTCTTGCTCCAATTCCGCAAGATCCGCCTCTGCAAAGGCTTCCACCCCCGGATATTTACGGAACAGATCCTTGGTCACCATATTCACCCTGGCATCCGTACATTGGGCGCTCAATATGGTTGAAATCAAAAGCTGCCATGCGTTCTCGTATTCCAAATAGCAGATCATATCTGTCCCGTAGCGTTCGTCCAGCCGCTGCAGGATTGCGTCCACCCGTTCCTCTTGTCTCATTAGTAATCCTTTCATGCCGCGCCCTATGCGGCAGCGCGATGAAAAATCGCGCGTGCGTTTTCTCCTCTGTAATTCAATTTGAGCCGCCTGCGGTACAAATTGCATATGAAGAATAAGCCATCAGGCTTATTTTCAATCAAAGATTTCACACCCACTCCCGTCTGTTTGCATTAGAAATCGCACCTTATCCGCCTTAGAACCGTTGTTCACAACCGGATCAAAACATGGCGGGCAGCCCGGCTCAAGGGATCTCTCTTTTCGTAGTCGAATAGCAACCAATACCTCTTCTTTCCCTTCCCATCCGCCGTTCTGCAGGACGTTTCCTCCACAATCTCCTGCCCCGTCCCATGGCCTTCTCCAGATTTTTCTGGAAGCATCTCCCATATAGGAAAGGTGAATCCTTCAATATGAGTCATACGGGCCATCTGCCTGGAATCATACCCCGCACGCACATAATCTCCCAGATAAACAGGCTCCCTTTCTTCTCTACGGTAAAATTCCACCATCCTTTTCTTCTCCTCCTCCGTAAAAGATAAAGGCGCAAAGGCAGGCCTGCTTTTCCTGTTTTCCCGCAGATACATATCAAGAATCAGAAGCTCTCTATAAAGCGCTTCCTTCTTCGGATCCCTCTGCGCGGCAAAGTCTAAAAGAATCTGATAACGAAACTCTCTAGACGGATTTTTCAGAAAATATCCCCGTTCCTCTACGTATTCCGCCAAACACCTGTACATTTCAAAGGGACTCTCAAAGCACTGCTCCAACACGGGAAGGGTATAGGTAAACTGGCCGCTGTTATAGTAAAGCTCCAACATTTCCTCCACCCGTTTGAAGACCAGAAGTTCTTCATAGGAAATCCATCTGGTAAACAATACCTCATACGGCGGGCCCTCCGTATATGCAATACCGTATTCCTGCACCCGTTCATATAGATAGGCGCCCTTTAAAACCTTCAGGAATCCCAGCTGCAGCTGTTCCGGCCGGCAGGAATATACCTCATGAAAGGATTTTTGGAAACTTTCCTGATCTTCAAAGGGCAGTCCCGCGATCAAATCCAGATGAATGTGAATATTTCTTTTCCGCCGGAGTATTTCCACGTTCCTTTTCAGCTTTTCCCAGTCCGCGCCCCGCCGGATCTCTTTTAAGGTTTTGGGATTAGTAGACTGTACGCCGATTTCCAGCTGTACCAGTCCGGGCCGCATCTGCCCTAAAAGCGCCGTCTCCTCCTCCGTCAGGATATCCGCTGAAATCTCAAAGTGGAAATTGGTAATCCCATTATCGTTCTCTAGGATATACTTCCAAATCCCCATGGCATGGGCAGAATTGCAGTTGAACGTCCGATCCACAAATTTAACCTGGGGAACCTTTGCCTTTAAGAAGAAATCCAGCTCCTTTTCTACCAAATCCAGGCTTCGCAGCCGTACCGTCTTATCTATGGAGGACAGACAATAAGAGCATCGGTACGGACACCCCCGGCTGGATTCATAATAGAGAATACGATTCTCCAGTTCTCCCAATTCTTCCTTTGTATACAGGAAAGGAAGGCTGTCCATATCCACAGGAGGACGTGACGGTGTACTACGCAGTTTTGTTCCTTCTTCTGCCTGGACAGAGCGGTAGACGATCCCTCTGATTCCATCCAGACCGCCAGGAGGATCGAAGGCCCCTTCTATCCTTCTCCTATAGAAATCCATCAGCTCCCAGAACGTCTCCTCCCCTTCTCCCACCATAATCCCTGCCAGCTGGGAATGACGCGCAAGGACGTCCTTTGGATCATAGGACACCTCCGGCCCGCCGAGCCAGACGGGCATGTCCGGCAGGAGTTTTCCCAGTTCACACAGAATTTCCTGCACCATCCTCCAATTCCAGATATAACACGAAAAAGCGGCCACATCCGGCCTACGCCGATAAATGTCCGCCAGAATTTCCCCGGCCGGTTGGTTGATCGTATACTCCGCCAATTCAATCCGCTCTCCTAGCTCCGGCTGCCTTTTTACGCACCAGGCGCGCAGGCTGCGGACGGCTGGATTGGAATGGATGAATTTAGCGTTAATGGCAATGAGGAGGAACTTCATTATAGCAATCCCCTATCCGCTATATCCTAAAACGATCCGCCCATCCCATACAGGATGGCCAGACTTTTCCATATTTTCATCATACCCTAATCCGACGCCAAAGTCAAAGCAAACTGCCGGAAGGGCAGGCGTCCCCTTCAGCGTATTACTGTTCCCAGCCCGGAAGCATTCTACCACCGATTCATATTCCTGTGGTGTTTTTCTTCATAGGCTGTTGCCATTTCCTCCGGCGTAATGGAGTAGCAGAGCATTACATCATTTAAATACATCATTACATCGCACAACTCCTCTATAAAATGAGCTCTAACCTCGTCCCTTTCCATGATGGCTGCATCGCCCTCTTTTTTGATGATATCCGCTGCCTCTCCCACCTCAATCATCATCCACAGCAGCTTCTCTTTGGCAATCTCGGGCGAAAGGCCGCCCCATTTCTCCACGTATTTTTCCTGCAGCTCCCGCTGGATCTCATGCATGCGGGATAGGTTGATGTCCTTCATGGCATTCTTCCTCCTTGGTATTCTGTCTGATCTCCAGTGATTTCCGATTCTGTTACATCTCATGCAACAGCCCGCCAAACGGGGCTGCATACGGATGGTCCCATTTCAGGCGAATATCCGTCATACCAGTTTTTCACCTCTTCCATCCCGTTTCCTTTCGCCTGTTTTATGGCATAGACGTCCTTTTTTATTTATTATAAGGCATAGGATAACTGCGGACAACCCAAAAACACGCAGCTCTTTTTTTGTACAAATAAGCGGAGGAAATCTGCAAATACTTCAAACCGTATAAATGGTATAATTTCGATAAAAAGATGGGAGGTAACGCCAATGGCACGAAAGGTCAAAATCAGCATTCTGGGCCCTGCGCCCTATTCTCTCCCCTATCAGGAGGATTTGTCCGGCCTTGTCACGGCTATGGAGCAGCATTGGGAGGGACAGCTTGCACACGTGCTGTACGAGAAGCCTGACCTGATCCTCGTCCCCGAGGCCTGTGACCGGTATCCGGATTTTACCATGGAAGAGCGCTTCCGTTATTACGAAGCCCGTCAAGACCAGATCCGGGACTTCTTTGCCGCTGTCTGCCGGAAAAACCATTGCAATATTGCATACAGCGCGGCACGCCGCCTGCCGGACGGCAGCTACCGCAATTCCACGCAGCTGCTGAACCGAAGGGGAGAAACCGTTGGGATTTATCATAAAAATCATCTGGTCGTCACCGAGGTCACCGAAGGAAAAATGCTCTGCGGCAGCCAAGCGCCGGTTTTCGATCTGGATTTCGGGCGTGTGGCCTGCGCCATCTGTTTTGACTTAAACTTTGAGGAGCTTCGGAAAAAATATGAGCAGCAGCGTCCCGAGCTTATTCTCTTTTCCTCCATGTACCATGGCGGTCAGGTACAGAAAGAATGGGCCTACCATTGCCGCAGCTATTTTGCGGGGGCGGTAGCAGGCCTGCCCTGCAGCCTCATTAACCCGCTGGGGGAATTGATCGCCCATTCCACTAACTATCATCCTTTCCTCACGGCCTGCGTAAATCTGGATTATGAAATGCTGCATCTGGATTTCAACTGGGAGAAGCTGCAGGCAGCAAAGAAAAAATATGGGGCCGGAATAGAAATCCGAGATCCTGGCTTTTTGGGAGCCGTAATGCTCACGAGCGAATCGGACGAATTTTCTGCGCAGGATATCGTCAAGGAATTCAATATAGAACGTCTGGACGATTATCTTTCCCGTTCCCGGCAATGTCGGCTCTCCAATATGGAATAATTGCCGCCCTTGTCTGATTATCTCAAATCTGTATCGCTCGAATTTAATCTACTTACATTTATTTATATATTTATGAAAGGATGGTATCAGTATGGAACGAAGCAAAGTTGCTGTAATCGGAGCCGGAGGCATCGCTAACAGCGTCCACCTGCCCAGCCTGGCGGAAATCGAGGGTTGTGAGATCGTCGCCGTCTGTGATCTGAACAGGGAAAAGGCGGAGGCCGCCTCCCACAAGTATGCGATTCCCCATAGCTATACTCTGATGGGGGAAATGTTTGCCCAGGAACAGCTGGACGGCGTCTTCTGCCTGGTGGAGCCGGATCGCATGTTCCGGGCGGTTTCCGAATGCCTGGACGCTGGCCTTCCAGTCTTCATGGAAAAGCCCGCGGGCATCAATTCCTATCAAGCCGAATCTCTCGCGCGCAAGGCCCGCAAAATGAACCTGCAAGTGGCGGTGGGGATGAACCGCCGTTTCATCCCGCTTGTTCAATATGTATTCAACAGAATGAAGGAGCTCACTCCCATCACCCAAGTGGATGGCGTTTTCATTAAAAACAGCGACGTGGCAGAATGCTGGAATTATGCGAGCTCCTTTGTCTGCGATATCGTGCACGCTGTGGATCTGGTTCGCTATTTCGCCGGTTCCGAGCCCTCCACGGCTGCCACGATAGCTTCTGCTTACAACAGCCCCGTGGATAATGCCTGGAGTTCTGTGATGCGCTTTGCAAACGGGGTTACCGGAACCCTGCGGGCCAACTATCAGACGGGCGGGAGAGTCCATACTTTCGAAATCCATGGCCCGAATGCCAGCGCCTTCATCAACCTGGGATTCGGTGATGCCGCCTGTGATGCCAAAATCCTTCATTTCGGCGGGAAAACCATTTATTCCATCGCTTCCGCAGGCGTGGGACAGCAACAGATCGACGTGATCGATGGATTGGAAATTGCCGACGGAAAATCCTATCATCAATATTATGGCTATCTTCAGGAGGATCGGGATTTCATTGAAATGCTTCAGACCAAAAAAGCGCCTTTGTGTGGAATTGAAGATGCCGCAAAGAGCATGCGTATGGTGGAATTTCTGCTGGAAAACCAGATATAACCGGATTCTTACCCCAAACGTAACGATTACCAGAACATTTTATCTGCCAAAAAGTAGGGCCATGTACTCCCAAGAGTACATGGCCTTAATGCAGTCTGCTAAAGAGATGGGCGCCTCCCCAGCGCACCCGGAACATGCCGCTTTCTCTTACCTCCCAGGGCAGCTTAGCGCGGAAGCATCCCCGGTCTCAAGCTGACCCCATTGGTACACCCCGCGTACAGGATTATCCTACCCTTCGGTCAGTTCCGCCGCACTGTCCTGATCTAGATAAAGGGTGGCTTTGGGATGTCTGCGCAGGACGGATGCCGGACACTCCTCACAGATCGGCCCCTCCAGCGTATTTTTTACTGCCCGCGCCTTCGTGGAAGCGGGAACGATGCAAAAAGCATATTTTCCAGAAAGAAGAGCAGGGATCGTCAGCGTCAGGGCCTGGCGGGGTACCTGATCCATCGATTCAAAACAGCCGTCATGCACCTGTTGCATCCGACACGCCTGATCCAGCTCCACCACCTTTACCGTTTCCGAATCTTCAAAAAGCGCCACGCCCGGATCATTAAACGCCAGATGGCCGTTTTCTCCGATTCCCATCACCACGATATCGCAGGGATTCCTGCGCAGAAGCTCCCCATAGCGGCACGTCTCTTCCTCCGGCCGGGCTTTTCCGTCGATGTATTCCACACTCCCAAACGGCAGTGCGTCAAACAGCGCATTTTTTAAAAAGGTGGCAAAGCTTTGGGGAGCCCCGTCCGGCAGGCCGATATACTCATCCATATGAAACGCGTGAACCCGTGTCCAGTCCACTCCTGCCTCCCGCAGCCCGGCCAAAACTTCGTTCTGGGACGGAGCCGCCGCGAAAATCATATTACAGGTTTCCTTTTGATCCAAAACCTCCCGGATGGCCGCTTCAATATCCTTGGACGCCGCTCGCCCCATTTCCGCCCTCGTTTCATAACGTCGTACCGTCAACTCGTCTATTTTCCATTCTTTCATGCTCAGCTCCCTTCTGCCCGCTCTGGCGGGAACTCAAATCAGGATGATTGAAAAGTTTCATTTCTCTCATTTTCCCATCTGCGCGCTAAGCGCGCGCATCGTATTTCAGTACGCCATCCCGGAACACCTTCCGGACGCGGATATCCTCATCGAAAAGCACCAAATCGGCCTTCCTTCCCGCCTTCACCCTTCCCGTTTGACGATCCAGCCCCAGGATTTTAGCCGGAGTGGCGGTAACCATCTCCACCGCATCCGGAATGCTCGCGCCGCCCTGCCAAACCATTGTCCGCACCAGGCGGTCCGCCGTGGCAATACTCCCCGCAAAGGCCTGTCGGTCCGGCAATTTCGCCACGCCGTCTTCTATGATTACGCGCTGTCCGTCTGCCAGATCCCCCAGGATACTTTCGCCTTCCGTCTGGCCTGCCGCACGCATGGCATCCGTCACCAGGCAGAGTCTGTCCGGGCCAATCTGCCTATAAGCCAGCTTTAATAGGTCTCCAGGCAGATGGCAGCCATCCGCGATCACCTCACTCGTCAGCTCCGGGAACAAATAAGCGCTTTCCACAATCCCCGCGTGGCGGAAACCCTTTCGGCGCACGATTGTGGACACGGCTGAATAAAGGTGGGTGATGTGGGTATAGCCATGCAGAAGGGCTTTTTTCACCTCCTCGCAGGTGGCTTCAGAATGGCCGATGCAGGCGACGATCCCTTTTGCGGCCAGATAATCTCCCATTTCCAAGGCTCCAGGAATTTCTGGCGCAACGGTCCAGCGCAGGATATCGGGACAGCGTTCTACCATCTCCTCATATTCCTTCCGCTCCGGCCTGCGTATATACCTAGGATCCTGCGCTCCGCACTGTGAAAGGGCCAGATAGGGGCCTTCCACATGGATCCCCAGGAACTGTGCTCCATCCCCCCGTCCGTCCCGACAGGCCATATAGGCATCCAAAGCCTTAAGCAGTCCTTCCCGATCCGCTGCCAGCGTGGTAGGCACCAGCTGTGTGGTACCATATCGCAGGTGAAATGCGCTGATCTCATGCCATGCCTGCGTTCCCGCATCCATGAAATCAAATCCGCCGCCGCCGTGTACATGGATATCGATAAACCCATGGGATAGATACAGCCCTTCCCCATCCACGCCGTGTATTCCCGCCAAGCCGCTGAGAACACCCGGGGCCTCTATCGCCGCGATCCGCCCCTGCTCTATTCCGATCTCACAGGCGGTAATGGCTCCACTCTCCACCAGCTTTACATTATAAATTACCGTCATAATTCTCCTCCGTGCCTGCAAAATCCCTCCGCCAAGGTAGCCGGCCGGCCATCGGCCGCAGGCTATACCTCCTTCAGCAGGCTCTTCAGCGCATCCGCGCTTTCCTTCAGGGAAGCCGCCCCGCCTTTGGAAAAATCGTTTCCTCCAGGCAGAAGCATCTGTTCCCTGGTCAGTTCCACATCCTTGCGGTAATGAGGTTCCAATGAAAGCCAGCCGTCATAGCCGTCCTGCTTCAAACGTTTCAGCAGAGCCGCATATCCCACCAAACCGCTGCCTGGCGCCACACACACAGGTTCCTGATTTTCATCATAGACTGCGTCCTTGATGTGGACATGGGCCAGCCATGGGGCTATCATTTCGTATCCTTCCGGAAATGGGTTCTCCCTCAGCGGGTCGAATAGGTCGTTTCCGGGATCATAGATGGCCCCGAATAACGCTGGATCCAACAGTTTGAGAAGAGCCGCCAAGCCGCGATGGTTGCTGGTGTTCACGGAAGGATCCGCCTCCAGCAACAGACGTTTTCCGCGTTTTGCCAGGATTCTGCCCGCCTGTTCCAGGCAAGGCGCCAGAAGAGCAGCTTCCATGGGTCCTTCCTCCGGAGCTAGGAAGCAGAATCCCCGTATGGTATCGCAGCCAAACGCATCGGCCGCGTCACACAGCAGCCGCAGTTTATCCAGTTCCCTTTCCATATGTTCCATAGAATACGCACATTTCAGAAAGCTTCCCGCAATGTTGGATACCATCAGCCCTTCTTCATCCAGCCGCCTTTTCCAAGCCTGCCAGATCATGGACGGGATTTCCTCAATCCCTTTATTCTCCACGCTACGCAGCTCCAGTCCATCCAGCCCGTTTTCCTTGGCAAGATAGATCGCCTTCTCAAAATCCTGTGTCGCCTCATCTGTGATATAAGATAATTTCATATTTGCTCCCGCCTGCGTGCAAAGCACGCACTCTAATCAGGGAGATTGAAAATGTAATTTTTCAATCTTGCTCCCGCCTGCGTGCAAAGCACGCAGCCTAATCCCTCTATGCAGCAGCGCCATGAGGCTTCCCGCCTCATGGCGCTGCATAATCAGGTCAGTTGTCGAATGATTTCCGTCAATTTCTCAGCGCATCCACCGTACTGACGATCCCCTCTATATCTTCTTTCATCTTTGCGATGCCTTCATCCAGAGATACATCCCCGGATACGATCGCCTGCAGATCAGGCGTGAATACGCTCGACATGGTGCGGGCCGCCGCATGGTTGGGCTCGCCGCGTACACAATCCATGTTCTCCAGAAGATAAGCATATCCCTTCAGATCCTGGTAAGGGCTCTCAGCCCCTTCCCTCGGGCAGATATATCCGCCGAAATTACACCACTCCTGATTTCTTTCCACCTCGGTGAAGAACTCGATCCACTTTACGGCTGCTTCCACATTCTGGCAGCTCTTGGATACGCCCAGGCTTCCTACGGTAGAAATACCGTACTGGCCGCCTTCTCCAGAGAGGATCGGGCCCGCTGCCCAGTTAAAAGTAATGTCTGAAGCCATCCTTACAAAGAATCCCGCTCCTTTGCTGGAAAGGGTGCTGGCTACCTTGCCCGCCATAAAGTTGGCATCATCATCCGCAAGGCTCAGGGAATCCGTAGGCGTATAGCCATTCTGATACCAGGAGGCCATCCTTCCCAGCACCTTCTTGCCCGCTTCGCTGTCAATGTCCACTGTACCGTCTTCCTTTACCACATCGCAGCCTTCTGAGAAGAAGTGGGCGAATGCATAACTGGAAACGCCTCCGGAAGGATAATTACAGTATAAGCCATAGATCCCTTTTTCCTTCAGTGCAGCGAGCATGGCATCGTACTCTTCCCATGTGGTGGGCAAGTTATCTTCCGTCATGCCGATTTCAGCCAGAAGATCCAGGTTATAGACGGGCCTTCCCAGATCCACCAGGACCGGCAGGCCGTACAGCTCTCCCTTGATACGCACGCTGTTGTCCAGCAGAGATTCGGAATACGCGCCCAGCGTCTCGTCCGATACATACTCTGTAATGGGTGAAACCACACCGTAGGCTTGGAACTGTTTCAGAATATCCGGATTCAGATACATCACATCCGGTCCCTCGCCGGAGGCGATTGCAGTGAGCATCTTGGTCTCCCTGTTTCCCCAAGGAATGATTTCCACATCCACATGGATGCCTGTGGCCGCTTCGAATTCCTCAGCCATGGCTTCATAATTCGCTCTTTCTTCCGCACCCTGTTCCTCGGTTCCGAAGGGGAACGTCCACATCGTCAATGTCACGTCCTCCATCTGCGCAGGCGCCTCCGCCGCTTCCTCCTGATCGGCCGCGCCCTCTCCCTGCGCAGGCGTTGATTCCGCAGCGGAAGATTCCTGAGCCGTTTCGCCCGTGTTTGATCCGCCCGAATTGGAGCCGCCGCATCCGGCCAGTCCTAGGAGCATTGCCATACTCAGGCAAATTGCCAATGCTTTCTTCATCTTCATAAATAATACCCTCCTTTTTTATCAACAAGCTTCCGATCGGAAGCAGGTAACCTATTTTATTTTTAAGATTCTTTCCCATTCACCCGCCTGCGCGGGCGCATGGGGCTATAACCAGGAAACGAAGCTTCCCACTAACCTTTCACGCTTCCCACCGTAATACCATCAATAAAGTATTTCTGGAATGCCATATATACCGCAAACATGGGAACGAAGGTGATGACGCCCGCCGTCATCTGCATATTGAACGAAGCGCTCTGCTGATTCAGGGTGGAAAGGCCCACCACCAGGTTATACATTTTTTCGCTGGTGGTAAAAATCAGCGGCCCCATGAAATTATTCCAACTGTTCATAAAAGTGAATATAGCCACCGTACTCAGCCCCGGTTTGCTAACCGGCATCACGATTTGGAGAAAGGTTCTCCATTCTCCCGCCCCATCGATCCGCGCCGCTTCCAGGAGCGCGTCAGGGATTGCCGCAATGTTCTGCCGCATCATGAACATATACAACACGGTCCACATTCCTGGGATCAGAAACGCCCAATAGGTATTGATCCAGCCTAACCAGTTATATAAAAGATAATTGGACACGATCGTCGCCTGATAGGGCACCATGATCGCCGCCATAAAATACCAAAAAATGATTTGCCTGCCTGGAAACTTCTTTTTGGCGAAAATATAGCCTAGAAGAGCATCCAGGAATACTCCCGTTACGGTGGGTATGATACTGATGATCACGGAGTTGAGAACCCACCTCGACATCCTGCCTCCCACGCTCAGTACCGACTGGTACTGCTTTAAGGAAAACTGATTTGGAAACCAGCTCGTGATCGTAACCGCATATTTGGTTTCGGCATCCAAGGAACCGAACAGCATGACCACGAACGGGAACAGAAAAATAACGCACAACAGGATGCATACAATGTAAAAGAGAAAATTACCGATCTTTTTTTTCACTGGCGCCTCCTTACTCTACATCCCGGTTCGTAACCCGATACTGGATCACGGAAATGATCATAATGATCACAAATAACAGATACGCAATGGTGCTCCCATATCCCATCTGCATGCTGAAAAATCCAGTCCGATATACATGCATCACCAGCGTATTTGCAGAGTTTTGCGGCCCGCCGGTCTGATTATACAGCGTATAGACCGAATCAAATACCTTCAACGCACCGCTGGTTAAGGTGATCAGCACATACGCCATCGTCGGCCGCAGAAGCGGCAGTGTAATATGGAAAAAGACCTGTATCCCTGTACAGCCATCCACCTTTGCAGCCTCGTGCAGATTCGTATCAATCCCCTTTAAACCGGAGTAATAATAAACCATTGCCGTGCCCACGCTCTGATAGATCCCCAGCAGGGCGACTGTAATGAGTGCCAGCTTTGTCCCGAAAAAGAACTGCGGTTCTATACCGAAAAGCCCCAATACCTGATTAATGATCCCGTCTTCCTCCGCCGTAAACATCCACTTCCAGATGCTGGCGACCACGACCACCGAAGTGATCACTGGAAAAAACCACGCGCTTTTAAAAAATGCCGTGCCCTTCTTCTTGGTATTGACCGCCAGCGCCAGAAGCAGGCCTATGACCACCGTAGGTATCACGGAATACAGGGCGTAGACCACGGATACCTTCAAAGAGTGCCACACAGCGGCATCGGAGAAAAGCCGCTTCCAGTTATCCAGCCCTACAAAGTTCCATCCCCCCACCAGATTCCAGTCAGTAAAAGTCAGAAAAAAGCTGATCAGCATGGGAATCACGCTGGTTAACGTATACTGGATCAAAATCGGAATCAGGATAATCCAAACGAACATCCCGCTCCTGACCCGATCCCACCTAAATACCTTCCCTTCTTTTATCATTTCATCACTTCCTCTCCTGCCCGTCCGATCCATTCTCCCTCCCCGCCATGGGAATCAGAAATCGGAGAGCCATATCCTCCATATCAGGCGCCACTTCATGTCCGTAATCCGGATATAAAAGCCCTCTCTTTGGTGCCAGGATTCTATTATATGCTGCATATTGTGCGGATGGCGGGCAGGTGGTATCCATCTGTCCTGTCATCAGCAGCACTTTCCCCCGAATCCGGGACGCCAGATGCTGAACATCGATATAACCGAGCTTTGTAAAAATCGCTCCTTCCCGTTCATGCCTGGGGTCAAACATCCTAAAGTAGTCCGTCAGCTCCGCATAGGCAGTATCTCCCAGATCCATTTCCCATACCCTGCGATAATCGCACAGGAACGGACAGATCGCCACCACCCTTCTCATATCCGGAAAAAGGGCTGCGCTCGCAAGGGCCAGGCCGCCTCCCTGCGAGGCTCCGAATGCCGCCACCGGCACGTTTCCTATGCCATCCATCCGAGATGCAAGCCGCGCCAGGCGTGCGGCATCCAACATGATCTGATGCATCAGCATACGATGAGGGTCCGGGTCGTCTAAGCCGCGGATGAAGTGGCCGCTTTGCGTATTTCCGAGCACCCCTCCCACATCCTGGGAACGTCCTCCCTGCCCACGGCAGTCCATGGCCATCACGTCGAACCCTGCACAGACAAACTGCATCAGGTTTAGCCAGGAGGGGCTGGAGCGTCTATAACCGTGAAAAACCAGCAAGATCGGCCTTTGCGCGTCTGAGACATCCGCTTTCAGGTATTTCGCATAGATCTGCGCATTTCCCACCCCCGTATAGGTAAGGTGAAAACAGGACACACCCGGAACCTCTATCTGCGCCGGTTGCAGCTGTGGTGCTTCCGCAATCGCCTCTATGCGCGCAAGCCCTTCATCCCAAAACGCGTCGAAGTCCGCCGGGCGGGGCGTTCTCCCCTGAAAGGAGAGCAGCTCTTCCCCTGAAAGGTCGATCATCGGCATAGCGACACCCTCCTCATGCAATCGTGGCCAGCATTTCCTTCGTCACCTCTGTCTCAAGCGGTTCCCCTTTCTCAAACCGTTCGATCTCCTGACAGACATGGACGCCTATTTTCCGTTTTCCATTGTTTGCGAGTCCTGCCACATGGGGCGTAAAGATACAATTCGAAAGTTCAAAAAGCGGATGATCCGTTGCAGGCGGTTCCGGATCCGTCACGTCCAGACAGGCATATTTTAGTTTCCCGCCTTTCATGCACCGATACAACGCATCCTCATCGATCAGGGAGCCCCGAGCCGTATTAATCAGAATCGCATCCTCCTTCATCCATCCCAGGGTTTCTTCATTAACCATATGCTTTGTGGCATCTATGGACGGCGCATGCAGAGAAAGGATATCGCTCTGCCGGAAAACTTCCTCTAATTCCACTTTCTTCGCTCCCAGCGCCTGCAACGTTTCTTCGCTCACACCGGGATCATAGGCCAGCACATGCACCCCGTAGTCTTGTAGTAGCTCGATGAAATGGGCGCCCGCAAACCCGCATCCCACTACGCCCACATTGATGTCGAAAAGTTCGCTTACCGCCTTCTTATCGGACGGCCAGTTCCCGGCATGAATGGAAGAATTATAGGCGAATACGTTCTTGGCAGCGGCAATGGCAAGTCCCATCGCCATCTCGGAAACCCCCCTGCTGAGCACACACGCACTGGAAATCACACGGATCCCTTTGGCATAAAGTTCATCCGATACGACGCCTTTCACGCTGCCCGCCGCATGAGCCACCAGTTTCAGTTCCGGCGCATTGCGCAGAAGCGCGTCCGTAAGCTGCGGTGTTCCCCAGGAAGAGATAGCGATGTCGGCCCCTTTTAGCAATTCCCCGATCGTCTCCTCATCCTTCTTACCCGTCTCATTACAGACCACCTCACCCAGCTGCCCAAGCTTCTCCATGGCAGCCTGAGAAAACAGATCCTGTCTCAATTCCTCTTCTAACAGCATTGCAATTTTCATTTGCCATCACTCCCATCTGCGCGCTATGGCGCGCGTTCAAACCAGGGAATTACTCCCTCCTTTTCATGCAATAAGGCGCGCCGTCTCATGCGCCTGGAACGACTGCCCTTCCCGTCTCCGCGGAAGCATAGGCCGAAAGGATCAGTTCCAGAGCCTTCCTGCCCTCCTGTCCGTCCACCAATAGCTCCGTCTCTCCCCGCAGGGCGCTGATGAAATTCTGTATCTGGCACACGTGACCGGATGCATCGATTTTTCCCGGATCGCGGTGGGATTCCGTCTGCGCCTCGTTCTGCTCATACAGCGCAAAGCCCTTCTCCCCTTCCACTTCCCATTTCACAATACGATCCTCTTCCAGGATAATGACCCCGCATTCCCCGTTCAGTTCCAGCCTGCGCGGCGCGCCTGGCCAATCCCCCGTGGAGGCCTCTATCACTCCGAGCGCTCCGTTACAGAAGGATACGGCGGCTGTAAGTGTATCTTCCACTTCGATATCGTGCACCCGCGTAGCGCTCAACGCATAGATGCTTTTCACCGGACCGGCCAGGTATCTCAGAAGATCCACCCCATGGATCCCCTGGTTCATCAAGGCGCCTCCTCCGTCCTTTTCCACGGTTCCTCGCCAGCCGCCCTGATCATAGTATTCCTGGGAACGATAATATTTCATATACAGATCGGCACGGGTAAGTCTGCCCAGCGTCCCATCCTGCATCGCTTTCTTCACCTTGCTGATGGAAGGCGCGAACCGCAGCTGGGAAACCGTCCCTACCTGTACCCCTTTCTGTGCCGCCAGCCCGATCAGCCGATCGCAGTCCTCCAGCCGCAATGCCAGCGGCTTTTCCACAAGCACGGATTTACCTGCCTCCACTGCGCTGCATGCCATGGATGCATGCAGGAAACTCGGCGTACAGATACAGACCACATCCACCTCTCGATCCGAAAGAGCCTCTTCAAAGCTCCCATAACAGCGCGCGCCATGTTCCGCCGCCGTCTTTTCTGCCGCCTCCAGGTTCTGATCATAGACCCCGGCCAGGAATGCGTCGTCAATTTCCTCGATGGCTCCGATATGGAACCGGGAAATCAGTCCACATCCGATAACCGCAAACCCGAAGGTAACCTTATCCCCTCGATCTTCCATCGTCAACCTCCATGCTGCAATACGTTGCATTGTGTATAAAAATCTGTCAGGTCAAATACGCCCCCCTGCGGATGCAGCCAGCCCGCATCCGGATGACCCGTCCTGCGCAACAAGCCTTCCCAGTTTCGGTAATTCTGCGCGCCATTGCTCTCCACCACTCCTGTCTTCAATCCAGGAATCGTTCCAATTCTGGCAGCCACCTGCATATTCCACTCCAGCATGGCAGGAGGAACCGTCAAATCCGCACAAAAGCAGGGAATATTTCGTTTTGCGGCCTGCTCATAGATCTCAAATGTGGCACTCAATGTCTTGGCAATAGGCTTTAATGCCACGGCTCCATATCCCAGCTCATCGATACACCGAACCGCGTCCTCAGCGCTGTGAATGCTTTCATCCCCCGCGATGCGTACCGGAAGGCCTCTCACGCAGATCCCCGATTCTTCGCAAAAGGGTTCCTCCAAAAGCACAATCCTCTCCAATGCCCCGCAATCCTCCGCTCCCTTCAGGAATTCTTCCAGACGTTCCCTACCATCGTAACGCCCGTTGGCATCTAGATAGTAGACCGGATGGCCGCAGTCCGTATAAGGAGTCTCATAGCGTGCCGCAATCTCATGAATCCGCCTGATCCGTTCCACATCCCAACGGCACATTTCCTCCAAATCGTTACGACCGCCCGGGTTCGCGCCAATCTTGATTTTTAACAGGAATATCCCTTCCCTTAAAAGCGCCTCCACCTCATCTTCCCCGGTATTGTAGCTGATCAGCGGAATGGCTCCCAGTTTCTCGTGCCTCTGATCCATGGATGGGCTGAAACGACTCGTCAGATGAGAAAAATCCCTCAATCCGCCCTCTGCCGCCGCAATCTGCCAAAGCGCGAAGTCCACCGGCACCAGCGCGTTCAGGACAAAAGTGGCTGGAAGCCTATCATTGCCAGTAACCCGGGAAGCATAATCATAGCATTCCGGAAAAATGGCATGCATCAGGTCGCATGGATTCGTAAATTCCCTTCCTTTCAGCAGACAGAGCGCCTTTTCTGTCACTGTGAGCATCATCGCGTTTGCGCCGGCCTGGGAATGCCCTGCGAAGGTTACAGCATCCGCCCAAAGCACGCTCTGCACACCCCTGCCTGCGCCGGATTTCCCATCCGCCGTACGGATTTCACAGAAACTCTGCCACAGCTCGTCCAAATATCCCCCTTTGAATCCAAACGGCTGTACCAACGGTTCCCTGTCAAACCGTAAAGTAACTCCTTCTATTTTTCCCGCCATCCTGCATCCCCTTTCTCCGTCGCCTCATCCCCCTGCGGCTTAAAAAGATCATATCATACCGATTTTCAGATTTCTTTGCAAATAAAACTCAATTTTTTGGAAAATATAACACTGTCCTTGCAGCAGCATGGAAAGGGATTTATACTTAATTTTAGTAGTAAATATCCTAGACAGTCTCTGCGATATGCCGCGGTATAAGGGTATCAGTTTAAAACTTCGTTTCATACTTTTTGGTGGCAATCTCGCAGGAGCTCTGCTTATGATATGCAAGAATATGGAACCAAAGCCCGCACTCTATACCGGGTTATGGCATTATGGCGCAGAATATACGCGCAGAAATGGAGGTAAGAGTGAAAGGTTTTTCAAATCTTTTACTCCCCTTAATTTGTACGAGCGCGCAGTGCGCAGAAGGGAGCAAAATATGAATGCATGCAGCGTACTTTGGTGCGGAGAATACCGTCAGAACTGGGAAAACGATCCTCACAACCACACTTTTTTTCAGTTGTTTGCCTTTTCGGAAGGCAGCTGCCAAATTATGATTGAAAATGACGATTTTCCAGTATCCCCGCAGCAAATCTATTTGGTTTTGCCACAGCAGTTTCACGCCATCCACGCTGCTCCCAATCATTTCCCCCATATACTGGATATCAAATTTTCCGTCCAGAGCCAGCCACTTTTCGAGGATCTCACTGAAATCAGCCTGCCCTTTGTCTCTGGCAATTATTCCTGGTATGTGCACTGTTTCGAAAAGATTATCCAGGAGAGCACAAAACGGCAGAAATATTATTATCCCACCATCTGTAACCATCTGTTTGAAATGCTCGTTAACCTAATCCGGGAGGCCTCGGACGATGAGCCCGCTCTCCAATCCAAGAATCTGGAGCATACACCGGTACAAACCTACCGGGGCGTCGATGTAGCGGCCTTGATGGAATACATCCAGGTTCAGTACTCCCACATCATCAGCCTGGACGACATGGCTCTGGCAGCCCACGCCAGCAAAACCACGCTTACCAATATGTTCAAGGAGCTCTACAATACCACTCCCATCCGGTATGTCAACTCGATCCGCATGCAGAAAGCCCGGGAGCTTTTGGTGAACACGGATACCTCTATCGGCGACATCGCCGAGCTGGTTGGTTTTCAGAGCATTCACTATTTCAGCCGCTATTTTAAAAGTAAAGAAAACTGCACCCCCATAGAATATCGCATGCTCAACTCCAGGAACCGCTACTTTACCTTCCCCTAACGGCCAGGGCTGCCGCAGAGTCCCCTTTGACGTGCAAAAGCGGCGTCGGTCCCGCTCAAACAAGGGGAGGAGCAGAGGCGCCAAGCATGTTTTTGGATACACTCATGCCGGACATTCCGATGAGCCCTGGGCGCCTCCCAGTCGGGGAATGGCCCTCCTGGGAGGCAGGTCTCATCTTCATGGCATGAAAGGCATCCAAAAACATGCTTGGCGCCTCTGCTCCTCCCCTTGTTTGAGCGGGACCGACGCCGCTTTTGCACGTCAAAGGGGACTCTGCGGTTAAAGTGCAAAAAAAGCCGTGAAATCTGCAAAGCTTTCTTCTATACTCCGTGATACCATGAGGCTGACAAATTCTCTGCTGAAGCAGGCATGGAGGTTAGCGTGAAAAATCCAAGATTGTTCACGCGCAGCTTTGTACCTGCAGCCCAATGTTTTAGGTGATAGAAAGGCATGGTTATTGATAGGATTCCCGAATGGGGGTTGTTCAATGGTGAATGCCACATCCTTCCTGACAGACAGGGGGGCGGTTTGGCGCAGAGAAAATTATGGGCATGATAGCCAATTAGGAGGAGGATATTGGAATGATACGGATCGGTGCAGTCAACATTGATACTTCCCATCCCCTGGGCTTTGGGGAAGCCCTGGAACAGATGGGCCGGGCAAAATACGTGGGAGTGTATGACGACTCTTTCCGCGGGAATGCGGAGGTAGACGGCTTTGTCCGTCGGTTTGGACTTGAAAAACGCTGCGACAGCCTGGAAGAGCTGGCGGATATGTGTGATATCGGTTTTATTCACGGATGCAACTGGGATGATCATCTACGCTGTGCCCAGCCTTTTTTTGAACGAAAGAAACCGGTTTTCATCGACAAGCCTCTCGTCGGCAATCTGGAGGACTGCAGGCGGGTGAAAGAATTTACTAGTAATGGGGCTGTCATCCTGGGCTGCTCCAGCGTGCGTTATTGTTATGAAATTCAGGAGTATCTGGCCAGGCCGGTGGAGGAACGAGGAGAAACGGTGCAGTTGTTCGGCACCAGCGGCGTAGACGAATTCAACTATGGAATCCACATTGTAGAAGCTGCGGGCGCGCTCTTAGGAACCGGAGCACGCTGGGTGAAATACCTGGGCCGCTCCCAGGCGGACGGAAAATATTGTGAAAGTTATTATGTCCAATATGAGAACGGCAAAAGCTTCTTATATAACACCTTTACCGGGCTTTGGCAGCCCTTTGCCATCACCATCATGACCACCAAAAACACCCATGTATTCACCATTGATTCTTCCCGTCTCTATCGAGCATTGCTGGAGCAGATCTGTAATTATATGGAGGGCAAGTCAAGCCTGCTTGTTCCTGTCTCCGACCTTCTGGAATCTGTACAGATCATGCTTGCCGGTGCTGCTTCCCGCGCCGCAGACGGCAAGGCCGTTACACTTGAAGAGCTGGATTCCGTCCTGCCTTCCTTCAATGGAGGCCGGTTCTGGCAGGGTTATGCTGCAACAGCCGGACCGATGTATGCCACTCTGTAGGAACCTGCTTTCCTAAAACCTACATATGCCGGCGCAGTGCACCACCATGAATGAAAACCGGCTGGAGAATCTTTCCTTCTTCTCCAGCCGGTTTTTTCGATGAGTCGATGTGCGGAGCATAAATTTATTGCCGGCAGTATCGCAGGTACATCCTGCGATAGGCAGGGGGATAAATATCGACTTGCCCTTCTTATGATATACGCAGCAACTTTATCCTTCCATCGGCACTATGGGATGGCGGATCACCGTCTTCCATCTCTCAGGCGCCGTTTTTCTTACGTCCGACAGATAGATTTCATGATGTCTCCGGTTCCCATCAAAGTCGTTAGAATATCCCTTTTCTTCTATGAACCTATCCATCAGCGCTATAGAAGATGACTCTTCATCATAAAGGCCTATGTGCATGATCTGGACGCACAGCCCCTCGTCCAACGTAAAGAACTTAGCCCTGGAACAATCCATTTTCTTTTTCCCGGATGCCTCCTGCCTGGCCCAGACGAAGTCTTCCCGTGTGACAAAATCAGGCAGGCGGATCATGGAAATCCATTGAAAGGCAGATTTATTTTTGTAATCAAATCCTTCCACACCCTCCTGCCACCAAAGCCCCTCCAGCGGCGGCACCACAAAGTCAAAATATCCGTCGATACGGTGATCCCCCAGCTTGCTCATTTTGATAGTGTACGCAATTGCATATAGGACGCCAATCGCCTTTTTATAGGCCCCGCCCTCTTCATTTGGATCGCCATTCCCGGCCACAGCTATGTAATTCATGGGAGGAACGGTGACGATTTCCGGCTTTTTTCCCGGCAGGTAAAATTCCTTGTACTCTTTTTTAAAGTCAAAGGCCATTCATTCATTTTCCTTTCAGGTTGTTAACGCGCTCCAGTATGGAATTTTCAAATTCTTCATCCGACAGGGCCGGATCCTTTGTAGCCCTCCAAATGGCACACGGAAGTTCGGCGCAGTTCTTGCAGTCTTCATATCCGTTCTTCAGAATGGAACATTCATAAATCTGGCACACTCCTCCCTCCGGCGCGTGGAATACCTTTCCTTTGCACGCATTGCATCCAGCGCACATATTACCGTAGAAACTGCAAACCGAACAGTTTGTCCCGCAACAACTTAAATCTAACTTGTTTTCCATTATATTTCCTCTCATTCTGCCGTCTTAAGCGGCTCTCCATCCAAAGGAGCTTTTGTCCGCCCTCTTTCGTGGGCATTTAAATTCAGGATGTGAAACGCCCCCTTGCTCCGTTTGTTTTCGTTCCGTCATTCCTTTTTCCCAGGAACGCCGTCCGTTCCCCGTTCTCCATAGTTTTCTTTCATCCGCTCCAATATCGTCCTTATCTCACGCCGAAGTTCCTCCGGTTCCAGAAGCACTACCTGATCCCGAAAGGTAAGAAGCCAGGAAAGCAGATTATCCGGATCCGTATAATCCGCCTGGAACAAAAGCTTACCGTCCGGCAATTCTTCATAACACTCCCTGCCGAACTCCTCCACCAGCCTCCATTTACACTTTGCATCGAACACCGCCTTGACACGGATACCGCCAGGAAAAATTCGTTCATTGCCAAGATCCGGCAGCGGAACGGAGCGTTTTGCAAAACCTTCCTCCGCTATCCGAATCTCCTCCATCCGGTTCAGCTTAAACAGGCGGTAATCTTTCCGATCCCTGCACCACCCCCATACGTACCAGCTCGACCACCTGAAAATCAGATAGTACGGTTCAATCCTTCTTGTACTTTCTCCTCTAGGAGCAAAATAGAGGAACTCCAGTTCTCGCGAAAGATCGATTGCGTTCCGGATCAGTTCTATTTTTGGCGCAAGGGAAGCCTTATACCAGGAAGAAAGGTCGATCAGCACCGACTGATTTTGGCTCATAAAGTCAGAAGAGCCTGCCGACAGCTTTTCCATCAGCTGGCCATACCGGTTCGTCCCATTGATGCTGTCCAAGCTGCGCAGACCGGCAAGGATATCCTGCATTTCCCGGTTGGTAAGAAGGGTCCTGCTTATTTTGTAATTCTCCATGATGGAGATTCCTCCGTTTGTTCCCTGTCTGGTCACAATCGGAATGCCCGCTTTACACAGATCTTCGATATCCCTGTTAATCGTCCTCCTGGAAACCTCAAAATGTTCCGCCAGACTGGGGGCCGTAATCACATCCTTCTGCAGCAGGATGGACAAGATGCCAATCAATCTATCAATTTTCATCTTTGTTCCCATCTGCGTGCAAAGCACGCACTCAATTCATGAGATTGAAACGAAGTTTCGATCTTGCTTCCATCTGCGTGCAAAGCACGCACTCAATTCATGAGATTAAAACGAAATTTCGATCTTGCTTCCATCTGCCCGCAAGGCACGCGCTCAATTCATGAGATTAAAACGAAGTTTCGATCTTGCTTCCATCTGCCCGCTTTAGCGGGCAGACAAATCAAAGAGGTTGAAGTTGGTTTTCTTTCAACCTTGCGCCCGTCTTCCTGAACAAAATTATCATAGCATGCCAAACGCGTCACCTGTTTGTCATGTTTAGAAAAATTCCAGGCGCAGGAGGAAATTTCCCCTGCGCCCCATTCTTTCCAACCGGATAACTCCCGGCACATGACAGCGATGCTTGCCGCTATCCTTTATACATCGGCCCATATGTCGCACATGCTCTGTAGTCTTGGCCTTCCTTATCCATTCCAAAGGCATTCCATACCGCAGGACGGAAGATTTTATCCTCCGGCACATTGTGCATACTTACGGGGATACGAAGCATGGAGCACATCGTAATCAGGTCAGCGCCGATATGCCCGTAACTGATGGCGCCATGGTTGGCTCCCCAGTTATTCATCACGCTGTAGGCATCCCGGAACGCGCCTTCTCTCCCGTCGCATCTTGGCGCAAACCAGGTACAGGGCCAGGTATAATCCGTCCGTTTCCACAGGATATCTGTCACCTCATCGGGAAGCTTCACGGTCCAGCCCTCCGCGATCTGTAGCATAGGGCCCAATCCCTTCACCAGATTCAGCCGGATCATAGTTACAGGCATTTGTGCATCTGTGACAAATCTGGAGGAATATCCTCCTCCCCTGAAATACCCGAAGTCTGCCTCGTTCCAAGTGGTCGCATCCAGCATGGCTGCCTGATCCTCGTCCGTAACCTCATACCAGGGCTTCATCACCGCATTTCCCTCTGCGTCTTTGGCCCTTCCGCAGGCGTCCAGACACGCCGCGCCGGAGTTAATCAAATGGATAAATCCTCCTGCCTCCTTCGCTACACCCTCCACCTCATAACCCGCAGCCTTTTTCACCGCCTCCGGGCTCCAATAGGTACGCACATCCGCAAAAATCTGTGCACGGTTCGTCAAAAGCTTTAGAAACAGCATGCCCAAACCATTTAACACATCATTTTCCGTAGCCAGAATATAAGGCTCTCTGGCTCCGTTCCAGTCAAAGGTGGTATTTAACAACGCCTCAGCAAAATCACAGTTCGGATAATAGTCCGTCCACTGTCTCTGTCCCTGGAAGCCTGCCGCGATGGCATTGTGCCCCAACATTTCTTCCTCATTCCCCTTGGGAAGATTTGTATTGCCGTTCATCAAGTCTTTAATAATACACATGGTCTTGACCACGAATTTCCAGTCCTCTTCCTTTTCCTCGGGTGATTTCTGGATTTCCACAGGATTTTTGTCGAATCCCTCTCTGCAATGCTTTCTTGTCCAGCAATAGGCTTTCTCAAATTCCTCCTGATCATAAATCCCTTCAGCCATGCGCCGAAGGATCTCCACCTCATCCACGGACTCCACGCGCATTCCGAGATATTCTTCGATAAAAGCCGGATCAATAATCGAACCCCCGATTCCCATACAGACAGATCCGATCTGCAAATAGGATTTCCCATGCATGGTCGCAGCCGCAACAGCTGCACGGCCAAACCGAAGAAGCTTCTCCTTCACATCCGCAGGTATTTCCGTAGAATCTGCCTCCTGTACATCATGCCCATAGATACCGAATGCAGGCAGGCCCTTCTGCGCATGGGTCGCTAAAACGGATGCCAGATAGACTGCTCCGGGTCGTTCCGTCCCGTTAAAGCCCCATACACCCTTAATGGTATGCGCAGACATATCCATGGTTTCCGCTCCATAACACCAGCAAGGCGTCACGGTCAGCGTCACAGCCACGCCCTCTCGTTCAAAATAATCCGCACACTGCGCCGCCTCTGCCACGCGCCCAATTGTCGTGGGGGAAATGACCACCGTTACACGTTCCCCGTTGGAATACCTAATATTCTCTTCAAAAAGACGCTTGGCTGACAGCGCCATGTTCATGGTCTGCTCCTCCAAAGACCCTCTCACATCCAGATAGCCGCGCCTGCCGTCTATCACCGGCCGTATGCCAATTACCGGATATTTTCCTATGTACCTGTTCTCTGCCATCTTTTCTCCCATCTGCGTGCACGGCACGCGCTCCAATCAAAGCGGTTGAAAGCGTCCTTCTTTCAACCTTGTTCCCATTTTGCCGCCGCAGGCGGCCTTGCATCCGTGAAACATTGCATGCCCTTCCCAAATGATGGCAGAAACGGACCTTCCCCATCCGCCCATTCAACCGGCATCTCCCGTCTCACTCCATTAATAGATGTATTGTACCTCTTCGAGAATATCTGCCATAACCCTATAGAGCTTCGGAACCGTCTGCGCGGTAAAACGCAGGGACGGGCCTGACACACTGACGGCTCCAATGATCTCCTTTGTCTGCCCGAACAACGGAACAGCCACACAGGAAATCCCAAATTCATGCTCCATATGATCTACAGCATAACCCCTCTGCCTGATTTCATCCAGTTCCTTTAACAATTCCGTCTTATCCGTAATTGTATTCTCCGTATATGCCGGAAGCGGATCAGGTATGTCCGAAAAACGCCTATCCGTCCGAAAAGCCAACAGGCATTTGCCCAGTCCCGTACAGTACATCGGCGCTTTTTCTCCGAGAATGGGCCTTTGGAACTGCACGCCAGGCGTTTTTGTATCCAAATAAAGCACCTTCTCTTCATACGGAATTCCAAAATAGACCGTTTCCTTGGTCGCATCTGCTATTTTCTGCAAATCCGGCTCCAACACTGCTGACAGCGTAAGACGGCTATTAATAATATAACCGAAGTGAAGCAGTTTCAGCCCTAGGCTGTATTTCTGCGTAACGGGATCCTGTACAAGATATCCTAGAGCTGTGAATGTCGCAACGATGTTATAGATAGTGGTTTTATTATACCCCAGTATACCAGCCATTTCGGAAATACCTAAACTGGGCTTTTCAGCGGTAAAGCACTCCAATACCTGAATCGCTTTCACCAAAGACTTTACTTTTACATCCGTTTCCATGAGTCCCTTTTCCTGTGATACTCCCATCCTATCTATTCTCCCTATTCCGCACTGCCCTTTCTGAATCCTCTTGTGTTCTCCGTCTCTCCCCCCTTGCGTCCCATTTCTTCCGCACTGCCCTGGGCCGTCTGGCCTCAGCACATTTGTTAATCAATTATAAACACTATTTATTTATACAAAATACTATATTCCTTTTTACAGGATCTGTCAATTGCACGCTGTAGGTTTGCACGATAGACACAGGCATATCGCAAGGGGATGGTTTGAATATCCATATATCTGTCGAGAAGGCATCAAGGCAGGAAAGATTTAAAGTGAGTGTAAAAAAGGGCCTAAGGATACCGCCAAGTCAACCGTCAATATCCTCAGGCCCAAATAACATCTTCTATCTTTTTACAGACTCAACGCTGTCAAAAACCGGTCAAAACCTTCCTGTCCTTCTGCCGTTCTTTTGTAGACTCCGGCGTCCTCCAGCACCTCCATAAACACCTGTCCGATCTCTGTCTGAATGATCCCATGGATGTTCTGAGAATTTACCGTTTCATATTTAGGAAGGAATTCCTCCACCCAGTCCGCATGTTTTCCCAGCACCTCATCCTGCCGGATATCCGTTCCCTCTAGAAGAGCCTTTTCCAGCGCGGCCATCTCATTGTCCAGGCGGGAAGGCAGTACCGCCAGGCCCATCACCTCAATCAGGCCGATATTCTCCTTCTTGATATGATGGAGCTTCGCATGGGGATGATAGACACCGAGCGGATGCTCCTGCGTGGTAATGTTGTTGCGCAGCACCAAATCCAGTTCAAAATTCTCTCCCCGTTTCCTTGCAATAGGAGTTATTGTATTGTGGGGTTCTCCATCTGTCTCAGCAAATACAAAGGCCGCCTCATCCGTATACCCCCGCCATTTCTCCAAAATCAGATCAGCCAAGGCGATCAGCCTGTCGCTGTCCGGACCCGAAAGGCGAATCACTGACATAGGCCAGCATACCACCCCTGCCTGGACATCCTCGAAACCCTTCACCGTAAAGCGCCTCTCCACCTCCGCTTTGGCCATAGGAAACTCATAATGGCCTCCCTGGAAATGATCGTGGCTCAAAATCGAGCCGCCCACAATGGGAAGATCCGCATTGGAGCCCAGCATGTAATGGGGGAACAGCTTCACGAAATCGAACAGCTTCACAAAGGTGTCATGTTCGATCTTCATGGGAATATGCTGGGAATTGAACACGATACAGTGTTCATTATAGTACACATAGGGTGAATACTGGAATCCCCATTTCCCTCCATTGATCGTGATCGGGATGATCCTATGATTCTGCCTGGCAGGATGGTTCACCCGTCCCGCATATCCCTCATTCTCCATACACAGCTGACACTTGGGATAGGCGCTCTGTTTTGCATTTCTGGCCGCCGCAATCGCCTTGGGATCCTTTTCCGGCTTGGAAAGGTTGATGGTAATATCCAGATCTCCGTATTTGGTGTGGGCAATCCACTTCTGATCCCTGCCCACCCGATAACGCCTGATATAGTCTGTATCCTGGCTGAATTTATAAAAATATTTTGTTGCATCCTCCGGTGATTTCGCATATTCTTCCTGGAATTTCCGGATGATTTCACTGGGGCGTGCCACCAGGATGCTCATAATTTTCGTATCGAACAGATCCCGGTAAACCACGCTGTCGTTTTCCAACAGGCCATTCTCCGCAGCGTAATCCAGCATTTCCTTCAGGATGCCTTCCAGCTGGCCCACAAGTTCTTCCTCCCTGCCGTCCTCCGCCGAAACAGGAATCTCCCCTGCCATCTCGTACAGTCCGAAAACTTCCAGAAGCCGATTGGCCGTATAGACCGCATCCTCCGGCTCCACCAGCCCAGTCACAAGTCCATACCGCACCAGTTCTTTGATATTATCCTGAATCATTTTCCCTCTCATTCTGCCGCCAGACAGCGGCTTTCCAACGCAAGGAAACTATTGCATTACGGCAGTATTCCCATAAGATACAGCGCGCCATCAAAAAGGCATAACTCTATATGGGGATACTGCCATATATTGCAACAGTCCCTGCGATATTAGATCGCCCGCGGCCCGTCTCCGATCTCTACCACGTAGAAGTCGGCGGCATAACCGATCTTTTTGAGATATTGTGCTCCAACCTTTTCAATAAAGCCATCGATGGCATCCGTTCTCACAATACTTACCGTACATCCGCCAAAGCCTGCTCCGGTCATACGGGAGCCGATTACCCCGTCAACCTCCCACGCAGCTTCCACCAGAGCATCCAATTCAGCCCCGGTCACCTCATAATCGTCCCGCAGGGATACGTGGGAATCGTTCATCAATTGTCCGAACTTCGCAATATCGGCAGCCTTCAACGCTTCCACAGCCTGCATGGTACGCTGATTCTCATACACCGCATGTTTCGCCCGTTTCTTTCGCACATCGTCTTTAATAGCCGACTTATATTGTTCAAATTGCTCCTCCGTCAGATCGCCCAGGGAATGAATCCCCACAACCTCCTGGAGCTCGGCCAATGCGGTTTCACATTCGCTCCTTCTCTCATTGTATTTAGAATCGCCCAGCCCTCTTTTCTTGTTGCTGCAGGCAATGACGATCTTCGCCCCTTCCAGACGAATAGGCGCATATTCAAACTTCAGATCCGCCGTATCTAGGAAAATCGCATGATTTTCCTTTCCCATGGCGATTGCAAACTGGTCCATGATTCCGCAGTTCACTCCATTAAACCGATTCTCCGAAAACTGTCCGATCAACGCTAGATCCTGATTTGTCACAGAAAAACCGAACATGTCACGCAAAATGAAGCCGGTAAGCACCTCTACGGATGCAGAGGAAGAAAGCCCGGAGCCGTTGGGAATATTTCCGTACAGAAGCAGATCCATGCCATAGGGGATCTCAAATCCTTTCTCCTCAAAAGCCCACAGCACACCCTTTGGATAATTGGTCCAGCCCGCCGCCTTATCTGGCTTCAGCTCGTCCAGGCTGCTTTCCAGCACGCCCAGATGTTCAAAATTCATGGAGAAAAAGCGCAGTTTCCGATCCGCTCTCTGTCTGGCCACTCCATAGGTACCTATCGTCAACGCGCAGGGAAACACATGCCCTCCATTATAGTCCGTATGCTCTCCGATCAGGTTCACACGGCCCGGAGCGAAATAGACCGCCGCCCCCGTATCCCCTCCAAACACTTCTCCGAATTTCTGCAGAATTTTTTCTTTCATGCCCATACCTCCTGCCCGCTTCTGCGGGCGCCCTTTTCCTGCGGCCTGTACGGCTACCTGACCGCCGCCGGCTCTCCTTATTGATAGATCCGCCCGTCCAGATCCTTCTGCACTCTCACCAAATGATCCCGGATCGGAAGCTTCTGCGGACACAGGCCTTCACATTTCCCACACTTCACACAGTTCTTTGCCTGCTCCTCTTCCTTCATCTCATTCTCCCAAGCCCACTTCACATGGCTGTATGTACGGTACATATGATAGTTATTCCAGGTTTTGAAATTACCCGGTATATTCACGCCCGCCGGACAAGGCATACAATACCGGCAGCCTGTACAGCCATTCTGCACCCGGGAGCGCAGTTCCTTCACGATTTCCTTTATTCCGTTATCTTCCGCTTCACTCAAAGGCGAGAAATCCACAAAGGTCTTCAGATTATCTTCCACCTGCTCCATGGTGCTCATGCCGCTCAGGATCACATTCACCCCGGGATGGCCTCCCACCCAGCGCAGCGCAAAGGACGCAATGCTTCTGTCGGAATCCAACGCACGGAATTTCTCATTGATATCTTCGGAAAACCCAGCCAAGCTCCCTCCCTTTATGGGCTCCATGATCACAAGGGGAATTCCCAGGCTCTCCGCCAGCGCATAACCCTTGTCCCCGGCCTGTTCCTCTGTATCCATATAATTGTATTGAATCTGGCAGAAATCCCAGTCACGGTAACGGATGATCTCCTCGAACACCTCATAATCATCGTGGAACGAAAAGCCCAGATACTTGATTTTCCCCTCTTCCTTCAGCTTCTCGCAGTATTCCACCACGCCCAGCTCTTTCATACTATCCCATTTTTCTTTATTCATGGCATGCAGCAGATAGAAATCGATGTGATCCGTCTGCAGCCTTTCCAGCTGTTCCTGGAAAATCCTTTCCGCATCCTGTGTATTTTTCACAAGCCATACGGGAAGTTTGGTCGCCAGATAGAAGGAATCCCTGGGGTATTTCTTCAGGATCCTTCCCACGACAGGCTCGCTCTCCCCGTTATGATAGGGGTAGGCGGTGTCGATATAGTTCACCCCTGCTGCGATGGCCTTATCCACCATCCGCTCCGCTTCCGGCTCGTCAATCTTTCCCTCTGCTGTGGTAGGAAAACGCATACATCCGAATCCCAGAAGGGAAGTTTCAATTCCGAGCTTTTCCAATCTTCTTTTTTCCATTTGCCATACTCCTCCTGTCGCATCTTGTTCATCCTGGGGGACAACCCTTTATTGGATGTCTTCTTTTTCATTATAAATGATTCTTGGCAGAATTACCACCGCTTTTCTTCTTTGATCCTATTTCTTCTGTTGACCTTTTGCCTTATAATAACCCTATATAGACAAGGGTCGGGAGTAAACCGGCAGGAAGCAAGGAGGCTGCCCCATGGATATTCGCATCTTAAACTATTTTCTGATCGTCGCCCAGGAGGAAAACATCACCCGGGCTGCAGCGCTGCTTCACATCACTCAGCCCACCCTTTCCCGCCAGCTTATGCAGTTGGAGGAGGAGCTCGGCGTCAAGCTATTTATGAGAAGCAAGCACCGCATCCTGCTCACGCAACACGGTATGCTTCTCAAGCGACGGGCCCAGGAGTTGATCGCCTTGGCCGAGAAAACCAAACAGGAGCTTTCCCAGGAAGAAGTTTTAAACGGTGAAATCGCCATTGGAAGCGGCGAATATCAAAACAGCCGTTTACTGGCCCAAATCCTTGCCGCCTTCCGCGACCAGCATCCCGCTGTCACCTTTCACCTATACAGCGGGAATTCCGATCATATCAAGGAACGCATTGAGAGAGGCCTCCTGGATATAGGCTTCCTGCTAGAACCGGTGGATGTGAGCAAATATGAGTTTATCCGTAGTCCCCTCAAGGAGGAATGGGGTATCCTGGCCTGTGAACAAAGCGAACTCGCATCCAAGGATTCCATAACGCCGGGCGATTTGGCCGGAAAAACGCTGATCTTTACCCGCCGAGACCTGGTCAAAAAAGAAATCATCCACTGGTTCGGTCAATACGCTGACCAGATCCACATTGCGGCCAACGGAAATCTTCCCTACAATATGGCCCAGCTTAGCAGGCAGGGGATTGGATTCCTTCTTAGCTTGAAACTGGACTGCTGCTACGAAGGAATGCGTTATATTCCCCTTTCTCCCCAATTGGAAAGCTCCACGGTGCTGGCCTGGAAGAAAAGTCAAATCATGCCCCCTGCGGTTAGATCATTTGTGGATTTTGCGAGGCAATACCTCCATTCCCCAGAAGTATAAAAGATACATTCCATAAGCAGATAGGGCTATAGCTTTGAGGCATCCTTGCTGACCCCATCCCCCGTATGCCGCAGGCAATG
>CANSTU010000018.1 GCA_947650005.1 uncultured Lachnospiraceae bacterium | reverse complement strand
TAATTGTCAAAGCAAGCGCAATATTTTCATAGATAGTCAAAGTTTCAAGTAAATTATATTCTTGGAAAACAAAGCCTAAATGTCTGCGGCGAAATTCTGCGGTAGCTTCGTCTGGTATATCCACGATATTCTGCCCGCTTATTCGTATTGTCCCATTTGTCGGCTTATCTATTGTGGCTATTAAATGAAGCAATGTTGTTTTCCCAGAACCGGATGCCCCCATAATTCCAACAAAGCTACCGTGCGGTATCTGAAAACTCACGTCATTTACAGCTAATACGGAATCATTTTCTGTTTCATAGAGCTTGGAAACGTTTTCAACTTCTAAAACATTTTGGGGCGCTGTATCATTTTCTTTTGGTTCCCATTTATCGTGTCCTAACCAATTTGTAATTACGTCCATAAGTACCTCATCTGCTTTTTCCTTCAACTTTTCTTCTGCAATGCACTCACCCGCAAATAGTTCGTTCAAAGTAACGTTTAAAAGAGTACATAAAGGAATAAACAAAGATAAATCCGGCATAGACCGTCCAGTTTCCCATTTTGAGATAGCCTTATCGGTTATTTCCAGTTTCTCTGCTAACTGGCTTTGCGTCCAGCCTTTTGCTTTCCGGCGTTCGGAAATAAAAGCTCCAATCTTAATTTGATTCATCATTCAGCCCTCCTGCTTGCAGTAAATTATATAAATCCGGCATAAAAATGGACACCTACCAACGGTAGAGTTGGATAAAACAGGGCCTTTTAATTCTAAAGATAGTATAGTTATGAATGGAATTTGAACAAACATAAGGATATATGCACATTCAGATTATATCATTCCGCTATCTATAAAATCTATCTTGTTTGTGACATTCAAAAAAGGATATAGGTGTGAGGGAGATTCCATAGAATGAATGAAGAGGAAATGATGACTATGCCGAATATGAAACCAATATCGGATTTGAGAAATGATACAGAAGAATTAAAAGAAGTAAAAACGAACCAACCAGTGTATCCGACTCGGAATGGACGGGGAGCATTAAAGAACTAAACCACTGAAAAGAGAGCCAGCAGATGCGCGTGATCATAGAGGAATAGAAAAACGGAAGAAATTCAGCGCCAGAAAGCCGCCCAGTACAGAGAAAATTGGATATACGAAAATAGATGGTTTTGTGATATAATGTCCGTTAAGGGCAGAGTCAAATAGGTAAAGACGCATCTGCCGAGCTTGCTCGAGCAGATGCGTCTTTACCTATTTGACGAGCGAAGCGAACCCGAAAAAACGCAGTTTTTTCGGGTCTCTGCCCCCCCAGCATGATCAAACACTTACCCAAATAATACTCCCAAATGCATCCCCCCCCAATACGAACACCCGCGCCCCATAGGAGGACAAAGTATGTTCAACAAATTCCGTCTAAAAGACGTACTAACCCAATACAAAAAAGACTTCATCCCCACACAATGGGGAAACGAAAAGTATAAATGGGAAGCAGTAAAATGTTTCCAAGACAATTGGGACGTGAACATAGCCGATTTCGCAGACATGCTAAGCCGATCTCTTGCCAAGACCTATAATCTGCTGGCATCCCTGAATAATTTTCCGGCCAAAATGATCATGGGATTTGCCCAAAACGCTCCGGAAGAAGTCAGGGCGATGTATATTGACCTCTACGACGAGAGCAAGGACGTGTACGGGCGCATCGAGAAATTCAAAATGCAGTCCGCCGTCCTGCTTGAGAAATATGGAAACGGAGCAGGCCAGCATTATCAATATGAGAATGCGATTACCACCTATCTCTGGCTGCGCTATCCGGACAAATATTACATCTATAAATTTGGCGAGATTAAATCCGTAGCGGACGAGCTGGAAAGCGGCTACCGATTTAAGAAGGGAGCCTATGCGGACAATATCCGCAGCTTCTATAAGTTCTATGACGAGATCCGCGAGGAGCTTGCGACAGATACGGAGCTTGTAGATCTCTTTGAGAGCCAGTTGACGGATTCCTGCTATCCTGATCCGCAGCTGCGGACATTGACCTTTGATGTGGGCTTTTACATCAGCCGCTACTATTCACAGCGAGGCACGGGCACAAGTTCTGAGTCAGAATGGATACCGGCAGATTATGATCCGGGTCTTACGGCGGCTGGCTGGTTCGGACTTCTCGGTGATGATTCGGTATTTAATACCGGAAGTCTCGAAATTATGAAGCGCATGAAGGACTACGGCGGAGCAGCCACTTGTACACAGCTTGCCGTGAAATATGGCGAGACAAAGAATTTCTATCTTTCCGGCGCATCATCTCTGGCTAAGAGAGTTGCTGACAAGGCAGGACTGACCGCAGTTGAGATCTATCCGGGTGAGGAATGCTGGTGGCCTATCCTTTTTATTGGAAGAGAAGCAGGTAAGGACGAGGAAGGCGTATTTACATGGAAAATCAGGGATGAGCTTTTGGAGGCTCTCGGCCAGTTTGACCTTTCAAGCGTGGAACTATATGCCCATGCGGCTCCCGGCGAAGAGGACCGCGGCTATTGGTGGCTGAACGCCAATCCGAAAATCTGGAGCTATTCCAATATGGCTGTGGGAGAAGCACAGGCCTATACTTTATATAACGACAATGGAAACAAACGCCGCATCTTTCAGAACTTCCTGGATGCCAAAGCTGGGGATATGGTAATCGGCTACGAATCCAATCCGGTCAAACAGATTGTGGCGCTTGGCAGGATCTGTGCGGAGCAGGACGGCGAAAAGATATTCTTTGAGAAGGTCGAGGGGCTCGCTTACCCGATCGATTATCAGAGGGTGAGGAGCTGTCCGGAATTAGAAAAGATGGAATTCTTCGTCAATCCAAACGGCAGCCTTTTCAAGCTGACCAGAGGCGAGTTCGACTTCATCCTGGATATGATCCGGGATGAGAATCCTATCCAGATGGAAGCTGTTATTGATGGTTACGGCAAGGAGGATTTTCTTGCGCAAGTTTATATGGCCGAAGAACATTATGATGCGCTTGCGGCAGTCCTTCGGAATAAGAAAAACATTATCCTGCAGGGCGCGCCGGGTGTTGGAAAGACGTTCGCGGCAAAGCGTCTGGCCTATTCCATGATGGAGGAAAAAGACGACAGCCGCATTGAATTCGTGCAATTCCATCAGAACTATTCCTATGAGGATTTCATGATGGGCTACAAACCCGTGGAGGACGGCTTTGAACTGAAGGCGGGAGTGTTTTATCGTTTCTGCCAGAAAGCATCCAACCATCCGGATAAGGATTATTTCTTTATCATTGACGAGATTAACCGCGGAAATTTGAGCAAGATTTTCGGCGAGCTGCTCATGCTGATTGAGCGCGGCTACAGGGACACGAAAGTCACCCTCGCGTACAATGGGATGACCTTCTTCGTGCCGTCCAATCTGTATCTCATCGGTATGATGAATACTGCTGACCGCAGCCTTGCCCTGATTGACTATGCTCTGCGGAGGCGTTTCGGTTTCTTCAATATGGAGCCGGGATTCGATTCAGAGGGCTTCATCCGGTATCAAAATGGGCTGAACAGCGAGACCTTCCATGAACTGATTGCCAGGATAAAGGAACTCAACGTGGAGATTGCGGGGGACAAGTCCCTGGGCAAGGGCTTTTGTATCGGTCACAGCTATTTTTGCGAAAGGGACGTATGCACGGATGAATGGCTCCGCGAGGTCGTGGATTATGACATTCTCCCGATGCTCTCCGAGTATTGGTTTGATGATGAGGACAGATTCCAGCGTTGGGAAAACATCCTGCATGGGGTGTTTCAAGGATGAAGGATAAGAGCATCTTCATAAAAAACATCTATTATATGCTCTCCTATGCCTTTATGCCGCTGAATCAGGGTGGATACGAGGATGTCGAAAAAGAGGAGTTTGATCATATCCACAATCTTTTCGCCGCCCTTCTTTCAAAGGGCATCGGCCGTCAGCTGAAGCAGGGCTTATACCGGGAATACATCGGCTGCAAGGAAGATGTCGTATCCATGCGAGGCAAGATCGATATGCCCGGAACGATTCGGAACAGGCTGGCGAGGAGGCGCGTCCTGACCTGTGAGTTCGATGAGCTTTCGGAGAATAATCTATTCAATCAGATTCTCAAAACAACGGTCATGCTGCTTCTGCGCCAAAGCCAGGTAAAGCCGGAAAACAAGTCGGATCTAAAGAAAGAAATGCTGTTTTTCTCCAATGTGGATACGATTGAGCCATCCGCGATCCGATGGCCATCCATCCGTTTTCAAAGGAATAACAATACCTATCGGATGCTCCTTGGCCTCTGCCAGCTGGTATTGGAGGGAATGCTTCTGACTACGGACAAGGGGGAATACCGGCTTGCATCGTTTATCAAGCCAGACCAGATGAACCGCTTATATGAGAAGTTCATCCTCGAATATTATTCCAGGGAGCATCCGGAGGTCAATGCCAGTGCGCCGCAGATCCCTTGGGTGGTGGACGACGGATACCGGACGATGCTTCCGACCATGCGCAGCGACATTATGCTGGCGAATCAGGCGGGCGATCGGGTGCTGATTATCGATGCGAAGTATTACACCAACACAATGCAGTCCCATTACGATGTCAATTCCCTGCGTTCAGCGCATCTGTATCAGATTTTTACCTATGTGAAGAATAAGGAGGCATCCTTTGGCGATAGGCCGCACAGGGTGTCGGGGATGCTCCTTTATGCGCGGACGGATGAAGAAATACAGCCGGATAACACGTATCAGATGAGCGGCAATCAGATCGGGGTCCATACGCTGGATTTAAACAGGAAGTTTTCGGAGATTGCATCCCAGCTCGACCGGATCGTTTCGGTACATTTTGGAAACGCGGATGCGGAACAGGAAGTATCCTGATGGATGTGGATATAAATACGGCGATCAGGAGGAGGGAACAAATTTGAAATACAAAGACTACTATGATGACGTTTACATTTCGGATCTTTCCCAAAGAATCGGTTCCGTAATGCCAGGCTTTGATGGAAAAAATTTTTCTCAGGCTATCATAGGTAAACTCGATGAGAAAGAACTATTTCCGCGGTTGGACTGCATTGTGGATGCGATGGAAGAATGGATGCCCTTTGATTACTCAGAAAAGATAGAATCATTTTTTCGGCTGCTGGGACCGGAATTGACACAGCCTGAAGGCATGTTTCGTTTGGGATGGTGGCTGTGGCCCATCGGCAGGTATGTGGAACGCCACGGAAACGAAAACTGGCGTTTATCCCTTTCCTTTTTAAAAGAATTGACGAAAAGATTTACCGGAGAATACGCGATCCGGCCTTTACTGAGGGAACATCCAAAAGAGGTAATGGATGAGCTGATAACATGGACGGGGGATGAGAATGTGCACGTTCGGCGGCTTGCGAGCGAAGGCGTCAGAATACGGTTGCCCTGGTCTAAAAAAATATTTGTCGCATTGGAGGAATTTGACAGATATACGGTTATCCTCACAAACCTAAAAGACGATCCGGAAAGGTTTGTCCAAAAAAGCGTGGGAAATAATCTGAACGATTTATACAAGGAAGCCCCGGAAAAGGCGGATTTTATCATCTCTCAATGGAAAAGGACCAAAGAAAGCAAAGCCCAGGAATGGATCATCAAACATGGGATGAGAAATCAGAAATAAAAAGGCAAAGCTGGGGAATCCTGCATGGAGGATAGATAGATGAGCGAAATGACAATCCGGGAAAAAGATAGGAAGATTTTCTGCCCGTTAAAAAACGAATGGTATATTTCTACGCCGGAAGAAAAGGTACGTCAAAACTTTATTGTTAAATTGGTGAATGAATACGGTTATACGCTGTCGCAGATGGCGCAGGAATTAAAAGTTACGAATTCACACCGCGGCAAAGGCGCTGCGAGGGCGGACATCGTCATATGGAAAAGCGAGCAGGATAAATTAGAGAACAGGAACGCCTTTATCGTCGTGGAGTGCAAGGCGGAAAACGTCCGCATTCACGAAGAAGACTATTATCAAGGCTTCAATTACGCATCTTGGGCCGGAGCGAGCTTTTTCGTGACGACAAACGAGAAAGAAACGAAATATTTTAATGTGGATAAGGATCATCTTCCACAAAATCTGGTTGAGGTGGTCTGGCTTCCCACCGCTTCCGAAGCGGAGAGCGAAAAAAAGATAAAAGAACTGTTAAATAAGACCAAAACATTCACCCGCGAAGAATTTACCAAGACGTTAAGAATCTGCCATAACATTATCCGCAACAACGATAAACTTTCGCCCGAGGCGGCTTTTGATGAAATCAGCAAGATCCTATTTATGAAGATTAAATATGAAAGAGAGCAGAGAGGGACGAAAGTTTTCACAAAAGATCAATTTGTCCTGGATCATGAGAATCACGAGAAAAGATACCGCTCGATCTTAAAGGGAACATCGAAAGATATTCCTTATATGCAGTGGATGTTTGAACAGACGAAAGAAGAGTTCAGGTAGGACCATATTTTTGAAGAAACGGAAACCATTAAAATTCGGCAAAACAGCTTTGAACAGATATTGGAAAAATTGGAAACCTATAATCTTTCCGATACACAGGATGACATCAAAGGAATCGCCTTTGAAAAGTTTCTGGGCACTACATTCCGCGGAGAACTGGGCCAATTTTTCACACCGAGAACGATCGTTGATTTTATGACCCACATCCTGGATCCCATGGAAGGAGAGACGGTATGCGACCCGACCTGCGGCAGCGGGGGTTTTTTAATCAAAGCTTTTGAATATATCAGAGAGAAAATAGAAAAAGAGATCAAGGAGGCAAAGGAAGAATTGCGCAGCTCCATGGAAGGGGCTGATTACGAGCAGAAAAGCGAAAAGGAACAACTAGTAATAAATGAGAAAATAGAGCGTATGCAGAATGCCCTGAACGGAGAGCTGAATACACAGCAGATTAACAGCCGGATGCATTGCCTTTCCCATAACTGCATCTATGGCACCGATGCGAATCCACGGATGGCAAGAACTTCCAAGATGAATATGATTATGCATGGCGATGGCCACAGCGGTGTGCATCATCATGACGGGCTGTTAAACGTGAACGGTATTTTTGAAGAGCGTTTCGACGTTATTTTGACCAATCCGCCGTTTGGGGCGCGGATCGATAAAGGACAGAAAATCTCCGAAGCCGATCAGTTTACGGATCAGGAGCTGATAGATCAATACCTCCGAAAATATGGCGACGCTTATGAGAAGGCGTTAAAGCAGGTGAACGATAATATCGGCAAACCTTTATTGAAAATATTCGACGTGGGCGAGATGTCGGGGCTCACGGAAGTTTTATTCATGGAGCGCTGCTTACGCTTGTTGAAGAAGGGCGGACGGATGGGAATGGTCCTTCCGGAGGGCGTGTTAAATACTTCCAATCTGCAGAAAGTCCGTGAATATTTTGAGGGCAGAGCGAAAATCCTTTTGATCTGTTCCATACCGCAGGACGTCTTTACAGCCGCAGGGGCAACGGTAAAGCCCAGCCTCGTTTTCTTAAAACGGTTTACACAAGAGGAAGAGATAACCTATGCAAATGTAACGAAAAAGGCGAGAAAGGAAGTTCGGGAAACCTATCAGAATGAAATCGCCCGTCTGGATGAGGAGTTACGCATGCAAAATGAAAATCTGGAGCAGAATCCGGACAATAAGAAGCAGACGCGCAGAAAGATCAAAGAAATCAGAATACGGCTGGCCGCGATAGAAGACGCAATTATTGAGAAAGCAAAGCCTCTTATTAAAAAGTATTTTGATTATGAAATTCCGATGGCGATGGTGGAGGACGCGGGGATAACAGCCACAGGGGCAGTTTCTTCGAATAACCAGCTAAAACCTCTGCAGGAGGAATACAAGACATACCGGATCAGGAATCAATTGTGGCAGGAAAAGAGAGGTTCCATCATCTATACCATAAAGGAAGATGGCAGGATTTATCGGATAGCGGAGGGCAGGGAGGAAGAGCTGAATTGGTAGAGCAAGACGGAATTCTATCCTTGATCCGCTTTACGCAGCTGAACAAATGGAGCGTGGATGCTTACGGCATGAACCGCTTTTCGTCATCTTTTAAAATGCAGAAGCTTTCAGACATCATGAAGCGGGTTAAGGATGTCATAATGGTGGAGGATACAACGCAGTATCGGAGAATCACGGTAAAGCTCTATGGGAACGGGGTTTTTGAACGGGATAGGGTATATGGAAGAGAAATAGGTACGAAAAGGCAGTTTCGGGCAAAAGCTGGCCAATTGATCCTATCGAGAATAGATGCCAGAAATGGTGCATTCGGGGTGGTTCCGCCGGCATTGGATGGAGCCATTGTGACCAACGATTTTTGGCTATTTGATGTGTACGGGGCGGATGAGGCGTATCTGATGCTCGTTTTGTCCAGCCTCAGATTTCAGAGCTACTGGCAGAGCAAGAGCAATGGAACGACAAACCGGCAGAGGGTAAACGAGGCGGATTTCATGGATTGTGAGATTCCCTTTCCCAGCTTGAAGGAGCAGAGAAAGCTGGCCGAAAAATATGGTAGCACGATCAAGGAAGCGAAGATGTGCGAAAAAGAGATAAAATCTTCGGAGGCGGAGATAGAAGACTATTTATTTGAAAGTCTGGGAATCGTTACCAGGAAGCGGACGGGCAGAGAGAAATCAGGGACGCTCCAATTCGTCCGTCTGAAAGAGACTGCGCAGTGGGGATACGATAGGAACGTCCTTTCCTTTCCCTATTCGTTTGTGAAGGATAATGCCTGCTCTTTTTCGAATATGCCGAAATGGTGTTTGTCCATCACCCGCGGAAAGAGCCCCATATATGCCCAGGAGGGTGAAGAATATCTGCTGAACCAGAAATGCAATCGCTGGGATGAAATCGATTTAACGTTCGTAAAGAAGGTGGACTCCCTTTGGCTCAAAAAGATAGACAAGAGTTTGCTTACCCAATTCAACGATATCCTGATCAATTCGACCGGCGAAGGTACGCTGGGGAGGGCGGGCCGGATAAAAGAGGAGAGACATGCCGGATTATTCTATGACAGCCATATGCTGTGCCTGAGGGTCGATGAAAGATATGTGAACGCTCAGCTGCTCGTCTATCTGATCAACAGCAGCTTCGGCCAAAAACAGATTGAAATGATCAAAAGCGCCCAGGCCACAAATCAGACGGAACTCGGTGTGGAAAATGTGAAGAAGCTGCAGTTCCCTTTGCCGGATCGTGCGACGCAAGACGAAATTGCCAGACAGATAGCGGTTAGGAAAGGAAAGATAAGGGCATTACGCCAAAAGGCGGAGGATCTGAGGCTGCTTGCAAAAAGGGAATTCGAGGAGGTTGTGTTTAGTTGATAAGTCCCCCCTTTTCTGTTATGATGGATAACGGAAACCGGCGCGGAATGTCCCAGATACCTTTCTTGCCCGGATGCAATCGTTTTAGCCGAACTGTCAAAGAAATTACATGGAAGGTGCCGTACATGATAGATTTACAGGATAAAAGCTGCCGCCCTACCCTTGAGGAAATCGGAGGCTATATCCGTACCCCCGTATTCCTCCAATTCTGTTCCCAAATGAAGGAAGGATTCCAATGCAAGGAAAAAATCGAATTCAGCTCCTGCAGCTGGGAGCCGGGCTGGAACATCAAATTTAAGAAATCAGGGAAGACGTTGTGCACCATATATCCCCGGGAATCCTACTTCACGGTGATGGTCGTGGTGGGCAGGAAGGAAAAGGAAACCTTGGAAGCGATTCTTCCGGAGTGTACTGCGCAAATCAGGGAGATCTATGATCGGACGGAGGAGGGAAACGGGCAGAAGTGGCTGATGATTGACCTTGAGGATCAGGACAGGATGTACCGTGACGTATTCCGGCTGATTGAAATCCGCAGGGGGCAGCCGGCGCGATGGGAAAAGGGGAAGTGATGGACGGGCAGGTCAAGACAAAGCGGCGCGTGGCCGACCATGGCGAGGTGTTCACGGCGAAACGGGAGGTTGAGGCCATGTGCGCCCTGGTGGAGGACGAATGCCTGCGCATCGATTCCCGTTTTCTGGAACCGGCCTGCGGGAGCGGGAATTTTCTGTGGGAGATCCTGGGGCGGAAGCTGGATGTGGTGACAAAAAGGTACAGAAAAGTTCCCTATGATTATGAAAGAAATGCCCTGCTCGCCTTGGGAAGCCTCTATGGCGTGGAACTCCTTTGGGATAACGTCATTGCCTGTCGGGAACGGCTATATGGACTTTGGAATCAGAAATATGAAAAAGCGGTGGCGAAAAGGGAGCGTAATGAGGAGGTACGGGAATCCGCCCGGTACATCCTGGAGCACAATATTATCTGCGGGAACGCCTTGACCTTGTGTTGCGCGGACGATATGGGAGGGGATACGGACAGGCCGATTATCTTCAGCCAATGGGCTTTTGCCACAGGGCCGATGATGAAGCGGGAGGATTACACCTTTGCGCAGCTGTTGGAGGGGGAAGGAACTCTGATCAAGGCTTACCCGCCGATTCACTACAGGAGGTTAAAGGAATATGGCTGAAACAGGGGGCCTTCAGGCCGTCTATAATCCGGATGTATTAACCTGCCTGGCAAACCTGTCGAACGACGAAGTGTTCACGCCGCCGGAGGTGGCCTGCGCCATGCTGGATCTGCTTCCCCAGGAGATTTTCACGGATCCGTCGGTGACTTTTCTGGATCCTGCCTGCAAATCCGGCGTCTTTCTGCGGGAGGCGGCGAAACGGCTGATCGTGGGCTTGGAAAGCCAGATACCGGATCTGCAGGAGCGGATAGACCATATTTTACACAGACAGTTGTATGGGATTGCGATTACACAGTTGACGGGATTGTTGTCGAGAAGGACCCTGTATTGTTCCAAATATCCGAACAGCGCGTATTCTGTATCCAGGTTTGAAGATGAAGAGGGAAATATCAGATATCGGGAAATAGGGCATAGCTGGCAGAACGGAAAGTGTATCTACTGCAAAACATCGCAGAAGGGTAGTCTGTCTGCGCAAAAGAGGGGGGAGGGGCTGGAAGCCCATGCCTATGAATTCATTCATAATGCTAGACCGGAGGAACTTATGGGAATGTCTTTTGACGTGATCATTGGGAATCCGCCGTATCAGCTGTCAACGGCGGGTGACGATAACGGCGCGCAGGCAAAGCCTGTTTATCACAAATTCATCGAGCAGGCGAAAAAGCTGAACCCGCGTTATCTTTTGATGATTATCCCATCCAGGTGGTTTTCCGGAGGATGGGGGCTGGACGAATTCAGGGATGCCATGATGTCGGATCGTTCCATCCGGGAGCTGCACGACTTTCCGGATGCGTCGGACTGCTTCCCTGGGGTGGAGATCAAGGGCGGCGTCTGTTATTTTCTGCGGGACAGATTGTACGACGGAACATGCCGCTTCGTGACGCACCAGAGAGAGCGGATTCTATCTCAGGCGGACCGGCTGCTGCGGGAACCGGGCTGCGACATCGTGATCCGTCTCAATGAGGCGATCCCCATTCTGCATAAGGTTGCGGCAAAGGGGGAGGATACCTTTGCGTCCATCGTGAGCACCAAGAAGCCGTTCGGGTTTATTACCAATTATAAAGGGGCGAAGAAAAGACCCTCTAAAGACAGCGTAAAACTATATGCGAACAGAAGGATCGAGTACGTTCAGAGGGCGGAGATTGCGAGAAACCGGGAAGCCGTGGATCAACACAAGGTGATCGTCCCCAAGGCGGTGGGCTCAGGGGACGGAAAAACGGATGTGATCAGGCCGCTATACTGTGAACCGGGAGCCTGCTGTACGGAAACCTATCTGCTCGTGGGGCCCTTTGAAAGCCGGGAAATTGCGGAGCACGTGATGGAATACATGGGCACCCGTTTTTTCCATTTCCTGGTTACTCTGCAGAAAAACACGCAGGATTGTATGAGACGGGTCTATTCCTTTGTGCCCATGCAGGATTTTAGCCGGACATGGACGGACGAAGAGCTGTACGAGAAATATGGCCTTACGGAAGAGGAAATCGCATATATCGAGGCCTCTGTCTGGCCGGAACGGCCGGAGGAAGCTTAGAGTGCGTGCATTGTACGCAGAGGGAAGCAAGGTTGAAAAAGGGAATTTCAACCTCCCTGATAAGAGTGCGTGCTTTGCACGCAGAGGGGAGCAATATGGCAGAACAGGATTTTTTTAGGCAAAGGCCGGAGCTTGCACCCACTATTTATGCATATATGCTGCCCGGTGTGGCCAGCCATGCCGGGTATGTGAAGGTGGGCTATACCAAAAGGGATGTAGAAACCCGTGTGGCCGAGCAGATGCATGCCAGCGCCGTCCCCTATCGGATCGTGCTGCGCGAGTCGGCCATGCGCCCGGACGGCAGCAGCTTTACCGATCACGATGTACATATGGCGTTGCAAAAAAGAGGATACCGGCAGCTCAATGCCGGGGAGGATAGAAACGAGTGGTTTCAGTGTGACGCACAGGCGGTGCGCGCGGCCATCCTTTCTGTCCGATATCGCAAGGAAAACGCGGAAAATCGAACCAAATGCTTTCAGATGCGTCCTGAGCAGAGGGAGGCTGTCAGGCGGACTTGTGCCTACTATCAGCAGGCGAAGAGGGAGGAGCCCGGCCGGGCTCCGAAATTTCTGTGGAATGCCAAAATGCGTTTTGGCAAGACCTTCGCGGCTTATGAATTGGCCAAACAGATGGGATATACCAGGGTGCTCGTGCTCACCTTTAAGCCCGCGGCTGAGTCGGCCTGGATGGAAGACCTGAAAAGCCATGTGGACTTTGAAGGTTGGCAGTTTGTCTCCAATCAGGACGCACGGGAACGGAAAATGAATGTGGACGATGCCTTCCGTCAGGCGGATAGGTCGAAGCCGATCGTGGTCTTCGGCTCCTTCCAGGATCTGTTGGGAACCAATGAAAACGGGGGAATCAAGGCGAAGAACGGTTTCATTCACACCACGGACTGGGATCTGGTGATCTTCGACGAATACCATTTCGGCGCTTGGAGGGAGAACGCGAAGAAGCTGTTTGAGGAGCCGGACGAGGAGGCGGAGGTGGATTTCGACCAGGAAAAATATAAGGCGCAGGAGGCGGATAATGCCTGTGACGAAACTTTTCTGCCCATCCGTACGGGGGCCTATCTGTTTCTGTCCGGCACGCCGTTTCGCGCCATGAATTCCGGGGAATTCATAGAAGATCAGATTTATAGCTGGACCTATTCCGACGAACAGAGAGCCAAGGAAACCTGGAGAGGACCCGGCAACCCCTATGCTTCGTTGCCGCGTATGGTGATGATGACCTATCAGATTCCGGAGAGCATCCGTCAGATCGCCATGGAAGGGGAGTACAACGAATTCGATTTAAACGTTTTTTTCTCAGCCAAACGGGCGAAACGGGTTGAGGATTCCCGGTTTATCTATGAAAATGAGGTGGCCAGGTGGATTGCGTTGATCAGAGGGGCCTACCTGCCTTCCAATGTGGACGATATGAAGCTGGGTCTGGACAAACGTCCTCCCATGCCTTTTTCGGATACCAGGCTCTTAAGGGTGTTGAATCATACCCTGTGGTTTCTTCCTGACGTGGCTTCCTGCTATGCCATGTACAATCTGCTGCAGGAGGATCATTTCTTCGCGGATTACCGCATTCTGGTCTGCGCGGGGACAGGAGCGGGAACGGGACTGCACGCCCTGCGTCCGGTGCTGGAGGCCATGGGAGATCCGCTTACCACAAAAACCATCACTCTGTCCTGTGGAAAATTGACCCAGGCAGTCACGGTCAAGCCCTGGACGGGAGTGTTTATGCTGCGCAGCTTGAAAAGCCCGGAGACCTATTTTCAGACGGCGTTCCGAGTACAGTCTCCCTGGACGGTTCCGGACGAAAAGGGCGGTGAAATCATCCTGAAGCAGGAATGCTATGTGTTCGATTTCGCGCTGGATCGGGCGTTGAGGCAGGTTTCCGACTATTCCTGCCGGCTGAACGGAAACGAAGATCAGCCGGAGCGCAAGGTGGCGGAGTTTATCAGTTTTCTCCCTGTTCTGGCCTATGACGGTTCCACCATGAAGCAGATTTCCGCCCAAGACGTGCTGGATATCGCTCTGTCAGGCACCTCTGCCACGCTGTTGGCCAGACGCTGGGAATCGGCGCTTCTGGTGAATGTGGATAACGATACCCTAACCAGGTTGATCAATAACCGGGAGGCTATGGACGCGCTGATGAAGATCGAAGGCTTCCGCGCCCTGAATCAGGACTTGGAAATCATCATCAACAAGTCGGAAAGGGTGAAACAATTGAAAAAGGAAGAATCCCGGCGGCTTACGGACAAGGAAAAGAGGGAGCTTACCCAGGAGGAGAAGGAATACAAGCTCCTGCGCAAGCAGATTCAGGAAAAATTGATCAAGTTTGCCACCAGGGTGCCGATTTTCATGTATTTAACGGAGTACCGTGAACGTACCCTGAAGGATGTTATCACCCAGCTGGAACCCGGACTTTTTCGGAAGGTGACCGGATTGGACGTGAAGGATTTTGAGATGCTCTGTACCATCGGGGTATTCAATGCGAGCCTGATGAACGATGCGATCTTCAAGTTCAAGCGTTACGAAGACGCCAGTCTATCTTATACGGGCATTGACATGAGAAAAGATACAGATGTGGGAGGCTGGGATACGGCGATCCAACGGGAGGAGTATGAAGCCCTTTTTTATGCCTGAACCGGTCTTAGATTTGCTGTGGCCATACAGAGGAAAATGAGGATGTAAAACCGATTCTCGGCGAGGATTTTGGGTTTATATTGGGATGCCGTAGGGGAATGCGGCGGGGAGGCGGGTATGCTGCGGAAGGGAATTCTGGCCAGGGCGGAGGATCCGATGAAGATAGCGGCTTATAATGCGTACTGCGGGGATCCGATGAAATGGTTTGATAACGAATATTTCAGAAATAACGGTTTGTCCAGCGTGACCTTTGACTTTTTTGTGGACTGGGAAAAAAGGAAGATTCCCAAGCGGCTTTGGACCAAGCGGATCATCTATCGCCCTTTTTCCATGGAATGCGATGAGATCTATCGGAAAATCATCGCCGTTGACGGGAGAGATGGCCTAGAAACCCTGCTGGGCTTTTGCAGGCAGAATCAGTTTGAGCTGGAATATCTCTTATGTCCGGACATTCCAGCAGGCGCCTGGGCGGATCCCGAAAACCATTTGTTCCTATTTAATATGACAAAGTATCTGGAGCGCTGCCCAGGGAAAGAGGTATTGTATGAGGTAAGCGCGAATCAGCTGAAGGGAATCATACGCGGACTGCGAAGGGAGTCGCATGCCATAGGCCGCAAAGGGCTGCAGTACGCCTCATCTTCGCTGGAGGTGTACTTATCCAGGGACGATTATATCTATCCGGGGGATGCGGACATTGTTTTGGTGGATGAGAATGCGAGAGCCAAGGCAGTGATCGAAGTAAAAAAGCACACCATATTCAGCGAGAAGAAATACGGCCCTGTTGAAGGGGAGACGCTTTATCATTATAGGGACACGGATAAGCTGAAGTTCCAAAGCCTGGGAATCTTAAAGGAGACCCTGGGCTGTCCCCTCTATATGCTCTATTATTCTACGGTGCCCAACAGAGAGGGCGGTATCGTGAAAATGGAGAGGATTGTGGGGAGTCCGGATCGCCTGTTGGCGGTATATCCTTATACCCTAAAGCTGCCAGAGGTTAACAACAGCCATTCCTTGAAGGCATTCCAGGAGAATTTTTTAGATTATCATAACGGGATCTGTAGGTACGATTTTGACAGGATCTGTTTGACGAGCAGCTATGGAGCGGGCACGGCCGTTTCCAAGGCAGCAGGAGGCAACCTGAATTACATTTTGGATGCGAGGAACCATGCGCCGGAAAAGGATGCCGTAAGGGCATTCCGGGAATTCGTCGCGGGGCATGTTCCCGGGCTATAACGGGTCTATTGAAATGCACGGCATAAAAGGAACTGGAAAAAGATAGGGGGTTTAGGCCCTTTTCCGTCCAGGATCCTGGCGGGCGTGCGAATAGCAGCAGATAAAAAGGAGGAGAAGGGCGATGAAGGACGAATTGTTGACATTGACGCATGCGGGGGAGCATCAAAAGGACTATCTGAACGCGGTGACGCCGCCGGTATTCCTAAATTCCCTGCATATTTTCGACAGGATGGAGGACTACCTGAACCAGGGAAAAACCGGGGAATATGTGTATGGCCGGGTATCCAACCCTACGGTACATATCCTGGAGGAAAAGGTGGCGGCACTGGAAAAAGGGAGTATGGCAGTGGCTTTTGCCAGCGGGATGGCGGCTTTTTCTGCAGCAGTTCTGGCAGTATGCGAGGCAGGCAGCCATATCATCTGTCTGCGGGACGTGTACGGGCCGGTAAAACGCGCGCTGAACGAATACTTCATTCCACAGATGGGAATGTCGGTATCCTATTGGGACGGGCGCGATCTGGATGAGCTGGAAAGCCTGATTCGGGACAATACAGCCCTGATGGTGCTGGAGAGCCCGGCCACGTTTGTCTTTTCCGTGTTCGACATCGAAGGAACCGCGCAGATTGCGAAGGCCCATGGCGTGAAAACATACATAGACAACAGCTTTTGTACGCCGCTGTACCAGAAGCCGTTAACCTTGGGGATAGACATTGTGATGCACACCATGTCGAAATATATCGGGGGACACAGCGACATCATTGGCGGAATTTTGGCGGTCCGGGATGAAAAGCTGGGGAAGACATTGATGGACAATATCAGGCAGTGGTTCGGCGGTATTCTGGGGCCTATGGAAGCGTGGCTGGCCATACGGGGACTGCGTACCCTGGATCTGCGGGTGGAAAGGCATCAGAAGACGGCCATGGAGGTGGCTGCGTTCCTGGAAAATCACCCCAAAGTGGAGAAGGTCTATTATACCGGCCTGGCGTCCCATCCCCAGGCGGACTTGATCAATAAACAGCAGACCGGCCATACGGGCCTGATGAGTTTCCAGCTGAAAGCGGAACCGGAGGCGGCCATGCGTTTGGTGAACGAGCTGAAAGTTTTTGAAATCGGATGCTCCTGGGGCGGATTTGAAAGCCTTGCCATCACGCCGTTGGCCGGCGCCAGCGAAGAAGAGTTGAAGTTTTTGCAGTTGGGAGAAAAGGGCAGAGGATTGATCCGGATCCACTGCGGCCTGGAAGGAACGGAAGCGCTGCTGGAGGATCTGGAGCAGGCCTTGGCAAAAATATAAAACGACTCTTTTGTAATCAACTATAGCAAAAAAGCATAACAACGCATACAACACAAGTATTTGTCCATTTTCCGTTCCTGATATATAATAACACAGGAGTAAGATTGAAACTTTAACTTTTCAGTCTCCTTGATTCTAGTGCCCGCTAAGCGGGAAGCTGAGAGTAACAATGGGTAAGAGGGGAGAGGGAATCTCCTCGGTTTGAGCGCGTGCCCAGCACGCAGAGGGGAACGATTATGAAAAAAAAGGGATTCATAACCGGTCTGGCCCTTGTTCTCGCATTGGGAACGTTGGCGCTGTCCGGCTGTTCTAAGAAGGAGCCGGCGTCCGCAGCCGGGGGAGACGGCGCATCGCAGGCAGAGGAAAGTACAGCCTCCGACCGTCTGAGTGAAATCCGGGAAAAGGGGGAGATCGTGGTGGCCATGGAGGGCACCTGGGCTCCCTGGACCTATCATGATGAGGACGACAATCTGGTGGGGTATGATGTGGAGGTGGCGCAAAGGATCGCACAGAAGCTTGGCGTGACGGCTGTCTTTGTGGAAGGGGAATGGGACGGTCTGTTGGCCGGATTGGATGCCGGGCGGTATGACATGATGGTGAACGGCGTGGAGATCACGGATGAGCGTGCGGAGAAATACGACTTTACCGTCCCCTACGGTTACATAAGGACTGCTATCATCGTGAACGGCGATAATGAGGAGATCCAGTCCTTTGAAGATTTGGCGGGCAAACATACTGCTAACACCATTTCCAGCACCTATGCAGAGCTGGCGGAGAGCTACGGCGCTGAGGTGACGGGCGTGGATGATTTGAACCAGACCTTTGAACTGTTGTTGAGCGGGCGCATAGACGCCACACTCAATGCGGAACTAACTTACTACGATTATATGAAGGCCCATCCGGACAGGAATCTTCGGATCGCGGCGCTGACGGAGGATGCCTCTCATGTGGCGATCCCTCTGCGTAAGGGGGAAGAGACGGCCACCCTGCTTACCGCCATTAATGAAGCCCTTGCGGAATTGAGCGAGTCTGGGGAACTTTCCGAACTGTCCATGAAATATTTTGGAAACGATATTTCCCAGAATCCGCAGTAACCACAAAAAAGGGAAGCAGTGTAATAAACAGGCTTGATGGCCTGTTTATTACACTGTACATAGGCGAAACTGCCTGCGCGGATTTCGCATCGCAGAGCCGCAAAGGATGCGGCAGGAAAGGAAGTTTATGGAAAAAAAGAAACTGGGCTTTGGCCTGATGCGTCTGCCGCTTGTGAATCAGGCAAACGCGGCGGATGTGGACGTTGAACAGGTAAAGGTCATGGTGGACCGTTTCCTGGAGAAGGGGTTTACCTATTTTGACACCGCATGGATGTATTGCGGCTTTAACAGCGAAAATGTGACCAAAACGGCTCTTGTGGATAGACACCCGAGGGAATCCTATACGCTTGCAACCAAGCTGCATGCGGGATTTATAGAGACGCCTGAGGATCGGGACCGGATTTTCAATGAACAGCGGGCCAAAACGGGCGTAACCTATTTTGACTATTATCTGCTGCACGGGTTAGAGGCGGAAAGCTATCAGAAGATGGAACAGCTGGACTGCTTTTCCTGGATTGTGGAGAAAAAGCAGCAGGGCTTGGTGAAAAACATCGGTTTTTCCTTCCACGACAGCGCCGAGCTTCTGGATGAGATCTTAACGAAGCATCCGGAGATGGAATTTGTACAGCTTCAGATCAACTATCTGGACTGGGACAATGAATGGATTCAGTCAGCCCAGTGCTATGAAGTGGCTACGAAACACGGAAAACCGGTGATCGTCATGGAGCCGGTCAAGGGAGGTACGCTGGCCAGCCTTCCGGAAGCCGTGGAATCCTCTTTCCGGGCATATGCCCCGCAGATGTCCATATCATCCTGGGCCATTCGTTTCGCGGCTTCTCTGGACAACGTGATGATGGTGTTATCCGGTATGAGCAATGTGGAACAGCTGGAAGACAATATAAGTTATATGGAAGATTTTAAGCCGCTGTGCGAGCAGGAGAAGGAATTGATTCGTCAGGCCGTATCCGTTATCAAAGCGGATATCACGATTCCCTGTACCGGCTGTTCTTACTGTACCAGTGGATGCCCGAAACAGATCGCCATTCCGAAGTATTTCTTCTTATACAATGGGGATATGCAGGAAGCGAAGGGAAAGGGCTGGACGCCGAATGGAATTTACTATGAAAAGCTGGCCGCTGATTTCGGGAAAGCCAGCGAGTGTATTGCCTGCGGGCAGTGTGAGGGCGTATGCCCACAGCATCTGCCGATCATAGAGCATCTGCGTTCTGTGGCGGAGCATTTTGAAGGAAAGAATTAATTTGGAAGGGCAGATTTAAATCTGCCCTTCCTGTATGTTTTTGGTGAGACGCTCCAGAAGAGACAGGAGGGTCTGCTTTTCTTCCTGGGTAAAATCCCGCAGAGCCAGCTGTTCCATCCGATCGACCACGTCATTGACCTTTTGGGCATAAGAACGGCCCAGGTCTGTTAAATAGATGCCATACGCCCGCTTCCCTCCCGAGACGGTGAGGCTTTCTTTCTGGATCAGACCGCCTGCACACATCTTCTGCAGCAGACTGGTCATGGTGGCCGGTTCTACGTGGCATTGCTGTGCCAGCTCCTTTTGGACGATGCCTTCCTGTTCCATTAGGCAGGACAATACCTTGGGCTGGCCCTCCGAAAGATCAAGCTTTTGGAATTCGGCCCGGCTTCTTTTCCGGTGGGAGGCGGATGCATCGGCTAGTGCAACATGTAATGGTGTTTTGATAGGTCACCTCCTGTATACAAAAAGGGTTTTTGCGGCGGATCATTCCGCCGCAGGGGACTCCAAATCTTCAAGCTTTTTTCATGGGAAGAGAAAACCGAAGGACATTCCAGGAGAGCGGCGCGAATCCGGCTTTCACAGTTCCGCCGGCCTGCTTGGTTTCCGTGTTGACCTCCGGAACTACGGCCTCCGGATGCTCCCAGGTACTGGTGGCGTCCGGGTCGGAGGAATACATCTGAATATGTTCCGTCAGCTCATAGCCGGAAAACGCACTGACATCGATTTCGGCACAGATCTCGTCCTGTGGATGGCGGTTGATGACAAAGACACACAATTCACCTTTCTCCTCCTGAGCGGCTGCCGCTGTATCCAGATAGGGAAGGCCTTCACGGGACTGATACTGAGCATTGTCGTCGATGGCATACCCGGGCAAATCAAAGGTGGGCCCTTCCACTGCTGTACGCAGGGAAACACCCTGACCGTACTGCATGAGCTGGGTGAGAGGATAATGGGCGCCGGCCTTCCACACGTGCAGACGGTCTGCAGCTGCCAAGGAATTGATCCCATGGGTCATACAGGCGATCTTGACGCGGTCGGCATGGCGCAGGAACACCAGCAGAGTGGATGCGGCGGTCAGCGCATCGAACATGTCGCTTTGCTGCGGGTATTGCCTTGCATTGGACATGTCATCCGGATCATAGCGCAGGTATTTCCGGTCCGGATCGAAACGATAATGGGCAGCTGCCAGGTTGTGAGGGCCGTATCCGGGATTCAGCTTAGAGCAGGGCCGTGCCATTGTCCCGTATTCGTCAAAGGAAAGCATCATTTTTCTGGGGGAGCGCATCTTGGCCTGCACGAAGTCACAGAGGGCTGTTTCCGTCCTGATGTAGTCTTCAAAATAGCAGGAACCGCCCAACAGGGCCGCCCAGTCACCCGCCGGGGCGGAATGATAGTGGTGGAGCGAGAGATAATCCACGGTTTCATAGCATTCCTGCAGCACTTCCAGATCCCACTGAGGATAGTGGGCGAGGAAAGGAGAGGAGGAAGCACAGGCCGCGGTTTCGATGCCGGGATTGGTCCATTTCATGGCCTTGGAGACTTCATGCGCCATTACGCCGTAGCCCCGGGGATCTTTTTCCCAGGAACCGATCTGCCACGGGCCGTCCATTTCGTTCCCAAGATACCAGGTTTTGACGCCGTAAGGCATGGGATGGCCGTTTTTGCGGCGCAGATCGGACCAATAGGTTCCTTCGGGATGGTTGGTGTATTCCACGGCGTCCATGGCATCCCGGATGGTGCCCGTGCCCAGGTTGACGGTATACATCGATTCCGCTCCTATGCATTCGGCCCATTGGAGATACTCGTCATGGCCCACGTCGTTCGGGATGTACTGGAACCACGCAGGATCCAGGTGCGCTTTTCGCTCCGAAAGAGGGCCGATGGAATCCTTCCAGTCCCAGCCGGAGACGAAATTGCCGCCTGGAAGACGGATGGCCTTCAGTCCGGCTTCCTTCAAGGCCTTGATAAAGTCTTGGCGGAAGCCCTTGCCATCCGCAGAAGGATGGCGGGGATTATACATGCACCCGTTGACCATGGTGCCGATGGGTTCAAGAAAGGCGCCGTAGATCCGGGGAGAGATCGTACCGATACGAAAGGCAGGATGAACCAGTATTTTTGCATCTGCCATAGGGGTTACCTCCTTATGTGATGAAAACAGTGTATGGGCACCTGTCAGTCCAGGCAGCCATAAGCGACGGCGCGCATGCGCAGATGATGGTATTCTTCCAGATTGGGCTGAATGTTGTGCATATAGACAATGGAGACGCCCTCGGACGGGTCGGCCTCCGCCCATGTGCCGGAACCGCCGGTCCATCCAAAGGCTCCCAGGGAACCATTGTGCTGGCCAGCGTACTTGTCCATCAGCGTGCGCATCCCGTATCCGTATCCATATCCGGCGAGATAAGAGTTATAGAAATCCTTTTCGAGCATCTCGTCTGTCAGCGTATTCGTACGGATGAGGTCGATGGTTTTGCGGCCAATGAGGCGTACTTTGTTGTAGACGCCGCCGTTCGCCAGCATCTGCATCAGTTTGGTATAATCGCGGCAGTTAGTAACCACCCTGGAAAATCCGGAAACGGTTCCCAGAGGGCCCACCATGACGTCTTCCTCTGCAGGCGGGACGAAAAGAGCGCCTTCTTCCCCAAGTTCCTTGCCGGGGGTGAGATAATAATTCTTCACAAGTCTCTCCCCCATATCCCCAAACAGGAAGTTTGCGGTGGTATCCATTCCAAGCGGCTCGAACAGCATTTCCTTCAGCGCCATTTCCGCGCTCTTACCCGTTATGACTTCGATCAGCCCTGCAGTCAGTTCGCTGGCGAAGCCGTAGAGGAACTGGGTTCCCGGTTCAAAGGCAAGCGGCGCGTTGGCAACGGCCCGGATCTGTTCCCGCAGGGTGAAACGGCCTTTTTTACGCAGTTCTTTCATGCTTTCCGCCATTGCAGCCGCAGTGGGATGCGGTACAAATGTCCTTCCCATGATCAGTTCATAGGGAAGGCCGCAGGTCATGTTCATGACTTGACGCACGGTGATTGGCTGATCGGTGGGAACCACGTCCCAAGACCCGTTTTCAAGGCGCACCAGTTTGGTGGAATGCTTCCACTCGGGGAAATATTCATAAATGGGATCGGTCATGAGAAAACGTCCCTGCTCGTAGAGCATCATAGCCAGCGTGTACATGGCAATTTTGGTCAGAGACGCCTGACGAAAAACATGATCGGCGTTGAGGGCCTGCCCGCCTTCTATATCGGCCCAGCCGAAATAATTCTCATATAAAATTTCCCCCTTCCGGGAAATGACGCATCCGCATCCGGGAAGGCCGTCATCCACATATTTTTGCAGCAAAGCATCCAAATGTTTGAAATCAGACATAATACCTACTTTCTGCCGCATAAACGGCTTTTCATGCGTATTGGGGCGCCGCGTAACGGCGCATGGAGGCATCCGGTAAAACCTATTCGATCAGCCCATACGCCGCAGTGCGCATACGGGGATGATAGTAACGTTCCTGGTTAGGGACGAGATTGTGCATATAGACGATGGAAAGCCCTTCCTGGGGATCCGCTTCGGCCCAAGTACCGAAACCTCCCGTCCAGCCGAAAGCGCCTGGCGAACCGTTCAGATTGCCGGCTGCGTTGTCGATGAGCGTACGTACGCCGTACCCATATCCATATCCTGCATTATAGGGATCGTTAAAGTCCTCCTGTTGTACTGCATTGAGGCCGTTTGCGCGCATCAGGTCGATGGTCTTACGTCCTATGATGCGGATGCCGTCGTGCATGCCGCCGTTAGCCAACATCTGCATCAGGCTGGAATAATCGTTGACGGTGGAAAACAGCCGGCCCCATCCTGCCTCATGCTCCGGACCGGGAAGGTGTTTGCGATCGAAGAAGTCAGGGCCGGGCGAAAGCGTATTGTCCTGTGAGGATTGATACAGCTTTACCAGGCGTTCCGGAATATCCCCGAAAAAGCGGGAACGGGTATCATCCATGCCTAGAGGACGGAACAGATATTCCAACATCACATCGTCGATGGACTTATCGCAGACCGCTTCGATAATACCTGCGGACAGTTCGCTGGAAAATCCGTAGAGCCAGTGCGTCCCGGGCTCAAAGGCCAGGGGAGCCTTCGATATAGCCGCAATCTGTTCGCGGAGCGTATAGTGTCCTTTTTCCCAAAGCGGACGCATACATTCCTGCATGGCGCGAAGCGTGGGATCATCGGTGGGGGCGGTGCTGTTGCAGTAGGGCAGGCCGCATTTCATGGACAGGACGTCCCGTACCGTAATAGGACCGTCCGTGGGAACGGCTTCTATTGATCCGTTGGACTTACGCACATACTTTTTGACGGACGCCCACTCAGGGAAGAAGCGGCTGATGGGATCATTCAGCAGGAATTTCCCCTGCTCAAAAAGCATCATCATGACGGTGTACATGGGAATCTTGGACAGGGAAGCCTGGCGGAAAACCGACCGTTCATGGATCGGTTTCTTGGTATCCACATCGGCATATCCGAAATATCCTTCATACAGGGTATTGCCCCGGGCTACGACCTTCATGGCGCAACCCGGCAGTCCTCTGTCCACAAATCCCTGGAGAAGACGGTCCAGATCCTTGGCGTTTGACATTTGTGGTTCCTCCTTTTCATTGTTGAGTCATTCATTTGCTAATTAGATATCTAATTTGAATTATTACCACACCCGCAGGCTGTTGTCAAGAGAAAATCCGTGAAATACTTGACAAAAAGGGAAAAAAAGAGTAGGATAAGCTAAAACGAAATAGCTAAATAAGATAGGGGGGGGGGTAAAGGTATTTTGGGAAAAGGAAGTGGCGCAAGAATCAAGGAGATTGCCCAGCGGCTTGGATTGTCGGCAGGAACGGTATCCATCGTACTCAACGGGCGCGGTGATGCGATGCGCATTTCCAAGGCAACGCAGCAGAGAGTTCGTGAAGCGGCGAAGGAAATGGACTATCAGCCCAATATCTATGCGCGGCGGCTGCGGACCACCGGTGGAGAGGAGACGGCGAGGGTGATTGCCGTTTTCTGGAACAGCGGTTATGCGGATGATGTGATGGGACGCTTTTTTCGGGGGCTTCACAGTACGGCGCAGGAGAAGGGATATCAGGTAGAATTCTATGTTCAGCTGTTTGAATTCGGACAGTTAAGCCGGTACCGGTCATTGATGACCCACCAGCGTTTCAGCGGAATCATCATCTGCGGCGTTTCGGAGCAGGATGCGGAATTTCTCAATGCCAATGAATTCGATCTGCCCATCGTGTTGCTTCTGCGCAACGAAAGGCGTTATCACTGCGTCTATGTGGAGGACTATGAGGTGGGGAAAAACGTGTCGCGGCTTTTCTCCCAGAGGGGGCATCTGTCGGCAGGATTGGTGGGGAGCCTTCAGAAGGGGCAAAGCGCTACCCTGCGTAAGCTGGGCTTTATGGAGATGTGTAAGCGCTGCGGCATAGAGATCTGCGAGGAATGGGTACAGGAGACGGAGGGGCGTGATTATCTGTCCGGCTATAAGGCGATGAAGGAGCTGTTACACAGTGAGAGGAAGCCGGAAGCCATATACGTGATGGCTCCCGAACAGGTTTTAGGGGTGCTTGGAGCCTGTAAAGAGGCCGGGCTAAGCGTTCCCGGAGATATGGAAATCCTCGCCTACGGTGACAGCGATGCTTTTGACTGTTTTTCTCCGACAGTGAGTTCCAATTACATTTCCATGCAGGAGGTGGCGGAAAGCGCGCTGAACCTGATTATTCTCGTGATAGAGAATGACATCGATATGCCGATGAGCCGTATTTTGAATGCGGAATACGTATTCAGGGAAAGCTGCGGCGGTTTTCTAGAGCCGTAGAAATGAGGCTGTCTTTGGCCAAAACCGGATGATTGGAAAACGAAACGTCAACGGCGTATGGACGGTAGCAAATTTGAAACTATGTTTCAAACTCTTTAGTGGTGGCATATCGCAGGCATAGCCTGCGATATGCAGGGGTATAAGAACGAAAAAAAGAAAACTCCGAAGAGGGGTTTTCTTTATACCATGTTGCTAAAACGAAAATGTAATTTAGCGGAAAGAGGTGCATATGAAAAAAAAGAGTCAAGAAGGAGAGAAATTATTCGGGAAGAATTACATACTGTTGATCGTGGTGAGCCTGATCACATCCTTTGGCTATAGCATGATTGCCACGTTGATTTCTTCCTACGGAGTGGAACTGGGGGCCAGTCTGACGGCGGCCGGAACGCTGGTGGGAATCTATTCCCTGTCGGCCTTGCTCATCAGACCATTTGGCGGTTATGCTACGGATATTTTGGATAAACGTATGATGTGTGTTTTCTCCACAGTCATGATCTGTGTGGCGATGACGGGGTATGCCGTGGCTCCAGGAATTCGGACCATGTTTCTGGTGCGGATCCTGCACGGAGCGGCCTTTGGGGTGAGCGGTACGGCCAATATGGCGCTGCTGTGCGATTATGTTCCTTCAAAACGCCTGGCTGAGGGGCTGGGTTATTACGGGCTGGGACAGGTGCTTTCCCAGGTATGCGGGCCAAGCCTGGGGCTGGCCGTGAAGAACCGCCTGGGCTATCGGGCGCTGTTCGGGATCATTGCTCTTATGACGGTATTGGCGGTACTGGTTCTTTTCGGGGTGGATAAACCGGCCCGTAAGAAGGAAGAGGGGAAAGAAAAGAAACGGCTGACTTTGGATAACCTGATTGCGAAGGAATGTATTGTCTATGCCCTGGTGGCAGGTCTTTTTTCTTTGGGGAACGGCGTGATCAATTCTTTCCTGCTTCTTCTGGGAGAGGAGAGGGAGATCGCGGGGATCGCCCTGTTTTTCTCCGTGAACGCCGCAGCGTTGTTCGGCATTCGTCTGGTGGCGGGAAAGATTGCTGACAAAAATAGCTTGACTCTTATCGTGAATATTTCCCTGCTCACCAGCGCGGTATCCATGGCGATTGTGGGAAAGGGGAGCGTGCTGTGGGTCATGTTGTTGGCGGCCGTCCTGAAGGCGGTGGGCCAGGGCAGCGGACAGATATCGCTGCAGTCGGCCTGCATTAAGCGGGTGGATTCCCTGCGGGTGGGGGTGGCCACCAGCACCTATTATATCGGAGCGGACATCGGACAGGGGCTGGGGCCGATTGTGGCGGGGAAAATATCCTCTTTGTTGGGCTACGGAAGGATGTTCTACTGCCTGGCGGCGTTTATCGTGGTGGTGACGATAGGATTCAACTTTTACCAGAGGCGCCAGAGGAAGGCTTGAGGGTGTCCGGCACCGATTTTTCCCGGCCCCTCCGTAGGCATAGCACTTTCCACTTTCCGGAGCGGTAGCGCAGAAGAATCGCTACGGCGCGCAGGACCTGATCCGTGGCAATGGCCATCCAGGCCCCGGACAGGCCCAGGTGAAGATAATCCACGGCCAGGATGGCCAGGCCCGGACGCAGGAGCAGGACGGTGAAAAAGGTCAGTTTGGCCACAAAACCCGTATCTCCTGCCCCGCGCAGGGCGCCGGAAACGATGAACTGCGAGGACTGGAAGGGCTGGATAAAGGCCACGATCCACAGGATATTGAGACAGATGGAAATGCACAGAGGATCATCCGTATAGAGGGAGGAAAGAGGGCGGCCGAAGAGGACGAACGCAAGGCCCAGGGAAACGGCTACCCACATGCCGCATCGCCGGCAGCGGGTCGTATACGCCTGCGCCATATCCGGACGCCTGCGTCCCAGGCCCTGCCCCATGAGGGTGGTGGCGGAAACGGCAAAGATCTGCCCGTTCATCATGGTTAAAGACTGGATATTCATGCATACCTGATGGGCTGCGAACTCCAGGGTTCCCAGGGAAGCGATGGTTCTGGAAAAGACGATGGAACCCGCGCGCATCATCAGCTGTTCCAGCGCGGCTGGCAAGGCGATGGAGATGATCTCCCGGCATTCCTTTATGCGCGGCCGGAAATCATCGTGCAGACCTATATGTAGATAACAGTTTTTTCGGCAAAGGGCTGCTACAGCCAGGAGGAAAGCTGCAAACTGGCTGATGGCGGTGGCGAGGGAGGCACCGGCCACACCCAGGGCGGGAAAGCCGAACTTACCGCCGATGAGCAGGTAATTGAGCAGGATATTCACGAAATTGGCAACGGAATTGTAGTACATGGCGGTGCGGGAATCCCCGATTCCGCGAAGCACGGCGGTGATCGTGGAGGTGATGCCATAAAATACAAAGCTTGCCATCTGTATTTTCAGATAAGCGTCTCCGGCGTCCAGAACCCGGGTCTCCGCAGCGCCCATGAATTGTACCAAGGCACGGGAAGATAGAATGCCTGCCACGGAAAAGAGTAATGCCAACGCCAGGTTGATGAGCAGGGCCTGTCTGGTATACAGTCTGGCTTTCTCCTGATCTCCTGCCCCCCTGGACTGGGAAACCAAGGAAGTGGCGCCCACGTTCATGGCCATCACCATGGTCATCAGGACGAATTTGGGTTGGGTGGTGAGCCCTACGGCCGTGATGGCCCAAGTGCCTAGCCCGCCTACCATGATGAGATCAGCCATGGAGACGAGTGAGGTGAGAGCCAGTTCGATGGCGGTGGGGAAAGCGATGCGCAGGATGTCTCCATAGAGCATTCGCGGCGTAATACCGTCCGGGAGCGTGCTGGAAATACGTTCTGCGAGAATATCTTCGTCGGAGCCGGGCGGAAGCTTGTCGATGGTGGTGACTGTGGTTTGGCCACCTGGGGAATTCTTTTTTATCTTTATCATTCTTTTCAACCTCCTTTTGAATCAAACTGGCCCCATTCTAGCACGGGAAAAATGGTAAGTCAATGAAAAAGCTAAAACGATAAAGGAGAAAAGCGCAGGAAAAGTGTGGAAAAATTGCAGGTAAGATATAAAGAAGAATCCGATAAATTTAGCATTTTCAGAGCAGAAAGTCGGAATGAGGATTCGACATAGAAAAAGGCGATGGAAAAGGATTTCATGGGATGCAGAGAAAGGAAAGGACAAATTTATTGTAAAAATTGACGAAAAATACGCGTTCAGTTAGGCAATTATATACATTGACAACCAAATGCATTAATCGTACAATGAACTCACTAAAACGAAATTGCATTATGTAATGCAACATTATGCAACAAAGAAAAGGAGGAGAAATCATATGAAGAGGTATGCAAAGGCGCTGGCCGTCTGCATGAGCTTGGTAATGGTTACATTGTCAGGCTGTGGAGGTTCAAAGGGAGGAGAAACAGGGGGCGGGGGAGATGCTGCAGAACCCTCATCTGCTCCTGCACAGGCAGAAAGTGAAAGCGAAAGCGCGGTGGAAGAGAGTGCGGAAAGCAACAGCGCTCCTATAACCATTCAATTCTGGAATGGCTGGACAGGAAATGACGGCAACGTTCTTCTGGAAATGGTGGAGGAATTTAATGCGGATAATCCTTATGGGATTACGGTTGAGATGGATATTAACAGCGATTTCCAGAATAAGATTGCAGCATCTTTTGCCGCAAACGAAGGCCCGGATATGATTCTGGGAGTTCACAATTACAAGTTTACCTATCCTGATTATCTGATCGACATGAATGAGATCTTTGAAGCGACTTCTTTGGAAAAAGCGGATTGGGTACCGTCCCTGCTTGATACCTGTAGCCTGAACGATACCGTCTATGTACTGCCTTTCCAGCAGACGGGCCGGTATATGTATTGGAACAAGGATCTGTTTGAGGCGGCCGGGCTGGATCCGGATACCCCGCCTGCCACCTATGAAGAATGGGCTGAAATGGCAGCTAAGATCACGGATGAGGACAGGAATGTCTATGGTTCTGGCGTTTCCTATACGGATGTGGCATCCAATTTGCAGATTATGCAGCGGTTTGGCGGAATGTATGTGAGCGATGACGGAAATGGCAGCTATACCGCCAATTTTGCTGGAAACGAAGGTTACAAGAAGTTCCTTGAATGGTACAAAGGCATGGTGGATCAGGGCAACAACCCTGTGGAGTCTGATACTGGTTCCATGATGCAGGCCGGACAGATCGGTATTATCTGCTCAGGCGCTTGGCTGAATGCAGGGCTGAAGGATGCTGGTTTGAACTATGGGATTTCCCTCCTTCCCGACGGGGATGCGGGCCCTATCAATCCGTCCACGGTTTCCGGTTTTTCCGTAACGAAATATGCAAGCGATGAAGCAAAGGAAGCCTGCTTCCGTTTCATCGAATGGTGGTTCAAGGGATTTGAAACTACAGAAACCACAGGTATCCTGCGCTGGTCTCTGGACTGCGGCTTCCCCAGCGTTTATACGCCTGCTACGCAGGACGAGCGTTATACCAGCAGCGAACTGTTGGTAGCCATGTCTGCGGATCCTTCCGTTGACACTACCTATATGGCGCCGGCGACCTTTACGGAACCTTTCCTTCTGGCCAATGAAGTGATAGATCCGTTGATTCAGTCGGTGATCATGGAAGGCGCAGAACCTGGCAGTGCCCTCGACAAAGCGCAGTCGATGGCAGAAAGCGTAATTGAAAGGATTGCGAATAAGTAATCCGCTGGATTGGTACATGGAGCAGGGAGGCCTTGAACTGTCAGACCTCCCTGCAGTTTGCTTGGAATGTTCTTTGCCGGACGATGAGTGTCGGCAGAATGGAGACGGAATGACGAAGATACGAGAATTCTGGAACAAGCCGGAGCATATCGCCTATTTATTTATCGCGCCTGCCCTGCTTCTGCTGCTGGTTTTCAGCATCCTGCCTCTGGTAGCCTCGCTGGTGATCAGCACATTTGATGCGAATATGACGCTGAGCAATGTGAAGTTTATCGGCTTGGGGAATTTCACGGAAGCCTTTCACGATAGCAGGTTTTGGAACAGCATGTGGGTTACCGTGAAATGGACGCTGGTGGAAATGCCGGTACAGGTGCTTGTAGCCTTATTTTTGGCGGCTCTTATCGTGAAAAATACGATATTTAATAAGATATGCAGGGGCGTGTATTTCCTTCCCATCATATGTTCCGCCACAGCGGTGGCGATTATGTGGCGGATGATCCTGCACTCCAATGTAGGATATATCCCCTTCTTACTCAGACAGCTTGGTTTTGGAAAAGTCAGCTTTATGAACAACCCGGGCGTTACTTTTTACGTAATCGTTTTCATGTCCGTATGGAGATCCTTCGGTATTTCTACCATTATTCTCGTGGCGGCCATGCAGAATGTTCCCCGGGAACTTTACGAGGCAGCGGAACTGGATCACGCTGGGAAGTTCAGGCAGTTTATTGCCATTACTCTGCCGGGTATCGCCCCTTCCCTTTGGTATGTGGTGATGACGCGGGTGATCGGATCCCTGCAGGTATTCGACATTGTATATACCACGACGGGCGGCGGCCCCAATTTCTCGACGGAGACACTGGTAACCTATGTATATACCAGAGCCTTTGAAGTGAACCGGATGGGTTATGCGACTGCCGTTTCGGAATGCCTGTTTGCGCTGATCCTGGTAATTACGATTCTCTTATACAGCCGTATGCTGAAGCAGGAATCGGATTAATTGACAGTTGCTTTTCATGCCTTGCCAGGATACCGCCTAGAAAGGAGCCGGATAGCCTTTGTGCTTTTCTGGTTCCGTCCATTCCAGGGAACCTTATACGCTTCCCTGTCAGGATGGGGCCCTCCAGGGAGCAGGCTTGATGTGTCCGTAGGGCACATTCCTTCGCTGGTATGGAAGGAACCAGAAAAGTAGAAAGGCTGCCTGGTTTCTTTACGGGTGGTATCCTGACAGGACATGAAAAGCAACAGTTAACAGATTGAAAGGTAAGCATGAAATCCACAGTTTTACTGTACCGATTTGGCCTGTCATAGGGAGGCGGCAAGCTTAGTGATTTCATGAGATGGGAGCAATTCCTGATTTGTACGCGCTAAAGTGCGCGGATGGGAGCCAGCAATGAAAAAAAGCATGAGATTTATCAAATATTTGCCCATTTATATCTTTCTGGGGTTTGTGATGGTGATCATCCTTCTTCCGATACTGTGGATGTTCTTGAGTTCTTTCAAACCGCAGGGGCAGATCATTTCCTATCCCCCCACCCTTTTACCCGGGGAGATCGTATTTGAAAACTTCACGAAACTGGGAAGGCGGATCCCCATTTTAAAATATGTGAAAAATTCTGCTATCTATGCGATATGTACCACGGTTCCCGGGGTTTTCATTAATGCCTTGGCGGGCTATGCTTTCGCCCGGCTTAGATTTAAAGGTCGAAACGTATTGTTCATCGCAACATTGGCCACTATGATGATTCCTTTCCAGGTCATTATGATCCCCTTGTATCTGGTGGTACATAAGTTGGGAATTTACAATACTTATCTGGGTCTTATTTTGCCGAAACTGGCGAGCGCAATTTCGATTTTTATGATGAGGGCTGTATTCATGGGAATCCCCAAGGAGCTGGAAGAAGCCGGCCGAATCGACGGGGTCAGCGAATTCGGTCTGTTCTGGCGTGTGATGCTTCCCCAGTGTAAACCGACCATCGTTACCTTGATCATCCTTGGAGTGAACGGCGCATGGAATGACCTGATGTGGCCCCTGCTGGTTACCGGGGATACATCGATGCGGACTCTGGCAAATGGTCTGGCCATGTTCGTGGGAACGGATACGATTGAATATGGAGCGGCTTTTGCCGGCGCATTCGTGTCCATTCTGCCCATGTTGGTCCTGTATCTGGTCGGGCAGAGATATTTTGTGGAAGGTACGGTTACGAGCGGTCTGAAGGGATGATGGGAATTCGGGCGGCTTGGATGGAAAAAAGGAGGCGGAAATGGAACTGATCTACAAGGAGTTAAAAAAATCGGGACGGGGGATGTATTTATACTATCCTTCTGAAGAAAATCGTACGGCGTTTAAACGCTGCAGCATCACCGTTCTGCGGGATAATAACGATGAGGCGTCGGTGCGTCAGCTTTTGGAGGAGGGAGGGATGGCCGAGCTGGCCCGTAGGGAACAGGCGATCCTGGCGTTCCCCAATCCGGAAGGGGGACGGTGGAACTACGACTTCGGCGAGGGGCCGGACGATGTGGCGGCCTATGTGGATTTTCAGGATGCCATGTCTAAACCGGACGACGAGCCGCTGGAGCGCAGGCCGGACGGCATCCCCACCTATCAGGCCATGATCAGCACCTGGCATCCCATGATGGATACCCGTTATCTGATCGGGATCGGGGATGGGGCGAAAATGGCTTTAACCCTGGCGGCCTGTGCGCCGGAGCAAGTCACGGCGGTGCTCAGTTTGGACGGGGTTTTGTGCGAAGAGGCACGGCAGAGAGCGGTGGATGCCGTGATGCCGGTATGCCTTCTAGGCAGCGATAAAAGAACGGAGAACTATTTCAACGTGGCCAACGAAACCGCATCCGTTCCTCAGGAAGGACAGTGGGATGTATGGCGCAATCAGGCCAATCCGCTGCAATGCGTTATGACAGGGGAGAGCCAGGCATTTACTTCCGAATTGTTGGAAGACGTGTGGGCGCGCTTGTTCTCAAAGGTGAGGCGCACCAATACAGGGGCTCATGGGGACTGCGAGCCGCGTATGGATTTTGCCGCGGCAGGCTTTGAGATCTATTTGGATGACGACCGGCTGGAAGAAGAAGTGAAAACACCGCATACCTGGTTTGTACATGTGCCTGAAAGCGTAAAAAAGGGTGATAAAAAGGTCCCGTTGATGATGTTCTATCATGGAGGATCGGATAATCCCGCGGAGGCGGCGGAGATGAGCAAATTCCATGAACTGGGGGAAAAGGAAGGGTTCATCACCGTATATCCCTGGGGAACGAATAAAACCCAGTGGAACAGCGTCATGGATCCGCAGGAACCGGACGACGTGGGATTTGCGGTGGCATTGATCCGTTATATGCTTAAACATTATCCGGTGGATCCTGAACGGGTTTACTTGTCCGGCTTCAGCAACGGGGCGGCCCATGCCCAAGTGGTCGCCATGCTGTATCCAGAGCTGATCGCGGCTATCTGCCATATCGATTCCAATTGGCCCGGCCTGCGGGGAAAACCCTGTGAGGTGGACTATCAGGAAGTGACGCCTATGCGTCTTGCCCTGGAAAAGAAGAAGGAATACGATTATCGGATGCCTGTGTGGTATACCTATGGGACAAGGGAGATGTCTTATCCGGTCTATCAAAAGTGCAGCCAACAGCATCAGTATGATTTCTGGAAGCCCTATAATAATATAGAAGCGTTACCTACACCGCCTCAGGAAGAACCGGATCACTGCGGCTGCGGGGTTCCTGGCCAGGTACAGGAGCGGCTTCGTCCCTCCGCCCGCCATCCTCATCATTTTTACGATGTGCAGCGTTTTTATACCAGGGACGAAAACCATTGGAACTTGTACAACTACGTAATGATGCATGACAAGGGCCATGATGTGGCGCAGATGGATCCGACGCTGGGCTGGGAGTATGTGAAACAGTTCAGAAGACTTCCGGACGGAAGCTTGGGGATTCTTTGAATGCCTTAGAGCGGGCGAGAATTGAATCGATTTCACGATCTGGATTTAATGCCTTAAAATAGGCAAATGGGAGTTGGCAGGAAATAAGGAGGTATAAAAGGATGCTAAGAGAGGTGACAACCAAGAATGGTATGGTGCGCGGCGTTCCCGCGGCGGATCCTCGTATTACAGCGTTTCGGGGAATTCCATATGCAAAGCCGCCGGTGGGGGAGCTGCGTTTTCGGGCGCCTGAGCCGGCGGAACCTTGGGAGGGGGTCCGCGTGTGTGAAAGCTTTGGCCCCATTCCCATGCAGGATGTCCCGGGGGCGGATCCCACGGAATTCTATGCCAAGGAATGGCATGTGGATCCCAAAGTGCCCATGGGAGAAGATTGTTTGTATCTGAACGTGTGGACGCCAGCCCGTTCCACACAGGAGCGTATGCCGGTACTGGTCTGGATATTTGGGGGAGGATTCCAGTGCGGCTATTCTTCGGAAATGGAGTTTGACGGAGAACGTATGGCGCGGCGGGGTATCGTCGTGGTCTCCTTGAACTATCGGGTCAACATTTTTGGAATGTATGCCCACAAGGATCTGGAAAAGGAGAATCCCGGAGGACCCTGCACGAATTTCGGCCTGTTGGATCAGCGCATGGCCATACAGTGGGTGCGGGAGAATATCGAGGCCTTTGGCGGCGACGCACAGCGGATTACGATCGGCGGACAATCGGCTGGAGCGGGTTCCGTGCTGTACCAGGTGGTTTCGCCTAAAACGGAGGGGATGTTTGAAGGGGCGATCATGCAGAGCGGCGGCGGCATGCGTACATGGGCATACGGCCGGCTGAAATCCCTGTCGGAAGCGCAGGAACAGGGAGAAGATTTCCTGCGCTTTGCGGGGCTTTCTTCTCTGGAAGAGGCCAGGAAGATCAGCGCGGATGAGCTGTTCGGACACTATGTACGTTATCGGGATATCCATGGTTATGTATGCTTCCAGCCCTGCGTGGACGGATGGTTCCTTCCGGACGATCCGTCGGAAATGGTGAAAAAAGGGCAGCATAAGAAGATTGCCTACCTGATGGGACATACCAGCGGGGAAAGTTTCGGGATTCCGGACAGCGTGGAAGCATTCAGGGAAGGGATAAGGCTTCGCTATCCTGACATTGCAGACGCGTTGCTGGAGGCTGCTGGGGCGGATACGCCAGAAGCGGTGCGCAGTCTGTATGCGGGAGATATGTTTAATTCCAGAGCCATGGCGAACGTGCTGTTTTGCCAAAACCAGCTGAAGCTGGGGGAACGGCCGGCTTATCTCTATTATTTCGCGCCCACCACGGTGCCCGGGGATAACGCTGGGGCGTTCCATTCCTCGGATCTGTGGTTCATGTTCGAGACCCTGGCAAAGAGTACAAGGCCGTTTGTGGGTGCGCACTATGATCTGGCCCGCAAAATGTGCAATTACTGGGTAAATTTCGTGAAAACGGGCGATCCGAACGGCCCGGATGCGGATGGTGAACCGATGCCTGTGTGGCGTCCCTTTGAGGAAGGCGCAGGCAATTGCATGCGGCTCAATGAAGAAGAGATGGGAATGCAGAAGGCAAAGACTGCCCTGGCCGAAGTTTTTATCAACAAATATCTGTAAAGGCTGTCTAAGGCAGTTTGGCAGGGGAAGGGCTTATGCCCTTCCCCTATTTAGAAATGACACGTAGAAGTAGGCCAAATGTAGGAATGGTTTGGCGTCCCCTGGGCAGCGGAGGAAGGCGGTATGCTCAAGCCCAGGAAGGGAGGAGCATTCTTGCATTTGGCCTGACGCAGAAAGGAGCCAAATATGGGTACATTACGTTACAACTTCCGTTCTGAAGCATTAGGCATGCATACGGATATTACGATCACCTATCCGTCAGGGCAGTATACCTATTACACGCCTGACCCTACGGAGAAAGGGATCGGCCCTTTCCGCCGGGCGCAGAGGCAGTACCAGGAGGGGATGAAATTCCCTACGGTATATCTCCTGCACGGCGGCGGGGACGATGACAGCCTGTTGCACCGCTATACGCGGCTGGAATTCTATGCCGACCGCAACCGCGTGATGACGGTAACGGCGCAGGCGCACGACAGTTTTTTCATCGATACGGAATACGGAATCTCTTATTACAAGTTTTTTACAGAAGAACTGCCGGTGGTGGTGCGGTCGCTGTTCGCTTCTTCTCCCGCACGTGAGGACAATTATGTGGTAGGAATGGCCATGGGAGGGAATGCGGCTCTGATGATGGCTCTGCGGCGGCCGGATCTGTATTCGGCCTGCGTGGATCTGTCGGGTGGTATCGGATGCAGCGTGGACAGCGAATATTTCGTGGAGGAAATAAGGACCATGGGAATGAAAAAGCTGAGGAGCGCTTTCCCAACCCACGATCGTCTTGCAGGGTCGCCGTTGGATTTGGGAGCTCTGGCGCGGGAACATCTGAAGAAGCAGACACAGCTGCCGGAATTCTATATGGCGGTGGGTGAGGACGACTTCATCTGCGACGTGGTGAGAAAGGATCGTGACGCCATGCGTGCTCTGGGCATTCCCCTGCATTATGAAGAGGCGCCGGGCCTCGGACATGAATGGGATTTCTGGGATCTTTATATGAAAAAAACTTTTGACGAGTGGCTGCCGCTCAAGCGATAGAAAACACCTAGGGCGTCACTGCAAGAAAGGAATAGGGACAACAAGACAAATACGATACAAACCCCATCCTGTAATTTTCAATTTATGTTGTATGCCGCCTTCATAATCGCATCTTCCCGTGCCATCCTATGTTTTGGGGCGCATTGCGTGCCAAACAGGTGAGACCTGCTTTCCTAGCACATAGCCGGGCCGGTTTTGGGCAGACTATAAGGAAAGAGATTTTTAGTCAGACCTGGAGGAGATCGCCATGCCCAATCGATTGCATGAAGAAAAATCGCCCTATTTGCTGCAACATAAGGATAACCCTGTGGACTGGTATCCCTGGGGAGAGGAGGCCTTTCAGAGGGCTTTACGGGAAGACTGCCCCATTTTCTTAAGTATCGGTTATTCCACCTGTCACTGGTGCCATGTTATGGCTCATGAATCCTTTGAAGACCCTAAAATAGCTGAGATATTGAATCGGGATTATATCTGTATTAAAGTGGATCGGGAAGAACGGCCTGACGTCGATGGGGTTTACATGGCAGCCTGTATGGCCGTGACTGGCTCCGGCGGATGGCCGCTCACCGTCCTGATGACGCCGGAACAGATCCCCTTTTTCGTGGGGACTTATTTTCCCAAACGAAGCCGTTATGGGCAGCCTGGCCTGGAGGAAATCTTGACGCAGGCGGCCCGTCTGTGGAAAACCGGCCGGCCGGAGCTGCTTCGCGCTGGAGAACAGATCGTGGAAGCCATACGGGAGAGGGAGACTGCGCAGCCCAAAGGGAGGATGGGGGCAAAGGGATGGGGAAATGCAGAAGAATGGATGGGGCAGAAAGGGCAGGCAGAGAAAATGTTTGGGTTCGCCAGCCTGCCGCATCGGGCATATCGCAGTTTCGCAGAAAGCTTCGACCGCACCTGGGGAGGCTTCGGCAGCGCGCCTAAGTTTCCATCCCCCCACAACCTGTTGTTTTTGATGAGATATGCCTTGGAAGAAAGGCAGCCAGAGGCATTGAATATGGCGGAGGCGACCTTGCAAGGGATGGCCCGGGGCGGCATCCAGGATCAGGTGGGCGGCGGTTTTTCCCGCTATTCAACGGATGAGAAATGGCTCGTGCCCCATTTTGAAAAAATGCTCTACGATAATGCCCTGCTGTTGCTCGCCTATCTGAACGCTTATCAGATGACCCGAAAGGAAACCTACGGATATATTGCCCGACGCACCGCCGACTATATTCTGCGGGATTTAACCGACCCGGAGGGCGGATTTTACTGTGGGCAGGATGCGGACAGCGACGGCGTGGAAGGGAAGTATTACTGCTTTACGCCTGCGGAGAGCAGGGCTGCCTTGGGAGAGGCGGACGGCAGGGCGTTTTGCCAGGATTATGGCATATCAAAACGGGGGAATTTTGAAGGAGCCAGCATTCCCAATCGGCTTGGGCAGGAGGCAAAGGGATGGGAGGCGCAGGATCCGAGGTGGAATGAGCTGCGTTCATTCCGTGATAAAAGGACAACGCTGCATAAAGATGATAAGTGCCTGGTTTCCTGGAATGCCTGGACCGTTTTGGCCCTGGCAAGAGCAGGAAGGATTCTGGAAGAAAAACGTTTCCTGGAGGCGGCCGAGCGCGGGGAACGATTTCTGGAAAGGAGAATGACGGATGGAAGAGGCCGCCTGTACCTGCGCTATCGGGAGGGAGAGGCCGCCCATGCAGGGCAGCTGGAGGACTACGGCGTATATGCCCTGGCGTTGCTGGGCCTCTATCGCGCCACCTTCCGGACGGAATATCTGCGCGCCGCCATCCTTCGGGCAGAACAGATGGAAAAATATTTTAAGGGTGACGGGGAAGGATATTATGTGACTGCTTCTGACGAGACGCCTTTAATTGTCCGTCTTCGGGAGACATGGGACGGAGCCATGCCCTCGGGCAATTCCGTGGCGGCGCTGGTACTGTGCAGCCTTTGGAACCTAACCGGGGAGGAAAAGTGGCAGGAAGCGGCCCAACAGCAGCTGGAGTTCCTGGCGGGAGCGTGTGAGGAATACCCTGCAGGCCATTCCTTTGCGCTCTTGGCCATGGAGGACGTCCTTCATCCCCATCGGGAGCTGTTGTGCGCCACCCGGGACGGCGTGCCCCAAGTACTGCGGCGATATCTGGACGAAAGTCCGGCCTATGGGCTGAGCGTTCTGGTGAAGACGCCGGAAAATGCGGATCTGCTGGCCCAACTGGCGCCCTTTACGAAAGAGATACCGATACCCAGCCAGGGAAGCGTCTATTATCTGTGTGAAAACGGATCCTGCCGCGCCCCGTTGGAGGATTTTGACCTCCTGGGGCTGTAACGGATGCAGAGCCGTTCCATAGCACGACAGTATGAAAGCCGCATTCCCCTGTCCGTACGAAAAGGACGGTCGGCCTGGCGCCTGTCACACTTGGCGGGAGGCCGATTATCTTTTTCGCACGGGCAGAGAAATGCGGCTTCTTCTCTGTTTTCCGCCCTATGCCTGTCCTGTCCGGCTGTAGGACAGGATGGAATCCCGGTATTCCTTGGGCGTTCTGCCCACATGCTTCTTGAATGTTTTCGCAAAATAGTTCACATCCGGTATCCCACAGTACTGCGCGATGGTTTGAATCTGAAAGCTGGAGGTGTTAAGCAGGAAGATCGCGTATTCAATCCGTTTCCTGTTCACGTATTCCGTGAGGGTACTCCCCGTTTCTTTCTTAAAAAGGGTGGACAAATAGCTGGAATTCACGTTCAAAAATTCTGCCTGGGCCCGCAGGCTGAGATCCGCGGTAAGATCCGCGTCGATCTGGGTGATCACCTTTCGGATCAAAAGGGAATAACCGCGCAGGGAATGATTTTTCACCAAAAGGCAGTATTTATGTACCATCTCCTTCTGCAGGGCGTCGATGGCCTTGGGGGAAGCGGCCAGCTCGATTTTCTTTGCAAATCGGGTGGAAAGGCTGTCTATGTGGAGGGGATGCACGGCCCCCATTTCAGCAGATTTGCGCAGCAGGGTATTGAGTATGATCATGTAGTTTTTCATGCTCCGCAGAGGGCTGGAAACGCGCCGTTCCATCTGCAGGGCTGTGAAATTGCTGACCAGAATTTCCGCTTTGTGGGTCTGTCCCTGAGAAACAGCCTGCATCAGTTTGTTTTCTTTAGCGTATCGCTCTTCCAGCAGCTTCATACTGATCTGGTTGTCTTCCTGCTTCAGGGAATCCGGATCCTGAGTTTTGGGTTCAAATTCCATCAGGGAAAAATCCTTCATGTCCTGAATGGTAAAATGATCCTCCCCCCCCCAAATCACTTCTCCCAAGGTATACACAACAGCCATCAGCGGCCCGTCATCCGTGATCAAAGGCAGCTCCTCGTAAAGCTTCTGCAGCCGGATATGCAGGGATGGAGGCGCACAGACGGCCTGGATCTGGGTTAAGAACTCCTCCGGCGACAGAAAGGTGTTCCGGTAGGGCCCGATGAGCAGATAGGAGGGCGCCTGTGTATCGGGCAATTGAAAAAGAAAATAGCTGCACTGAAAGGGATCCCGTATTTTGTAAATTCGGTTTGGGGCGCACAGCCCGGAAACCGTTTGAAACATTTTGGGATAATTGATATTGGGATCCAGAAGACGGCGCAGGCTCTGGTCGGCAAAGATCCAGGAGCTGTCGAGGGGTTCCTTGAGAATACGGACATCGAGATGGAATCTTTGACACAATTTTTCCGTAAAGCGAAGTTCGGGCTGGTAATTCATAAAGTACCTCCAAGCCTCCGATCCGGTCCGGTTTCTGGCACCGAGGTTTCTGTGAAGAAAAAATCAGGAATCCCGGAAGGGGCGGCATTGTTATTTCTTATGTATTATTCTTCCCTATTATCGTATAATTTTTGGATAATTTCAACTGAAAAAAGGAAAAACAGTGATTGTGATAAAAAAAACTCCCGATAAGAGGGGTTTTTGTTATATAATAACGACAATATATACAAAATGAAAAAGGAGGAGGCGCAGGCTATGTTAGAGCATTCGATGCTGTATCCACGTATGACAGCGGCCAGGCGGGCAGTATCTCTGGACGGGATGTGGAAGTTTCGCTTGGACGAAAAGTCGGAGGGGGAAGCAGCGGGATGGGTGGATGGACTGCCGGGGATGGAACGGATCCCGGTGCCGGCCAGCTTCCAGGATTTCTATACGAGCAAAGACGTCCGGGAATATGCGGGGGATCTGTGGTATGAAAGGGAGCTGTTCATTCCCGGCGAATGGGAAGGAAAGAAGGTGTTCGTCCGTTTTGGCAGCGCCACCCACCGGGCGCAGGTCTATGTAAACGGGGTGAAAGTTGCGGAGCACGAGGGCGGTTTTCTTCCCTTCTGTGCGGATGTGACCGATGTGGTGCGGTATAATGCTGTTAACCGTCTGGTGGTGAAGGTAAATAACGAACTGAACGTTGCCAACATTCCCTGTGGGACTACGGTCACTCTCTCCAACGGAAAGAAGATGACGAAGCCCTATTTTGACTTCTTCAATTATTCGGGACTGCATAGATCGGTCCATCTCGTCGCCCTGCCCATGGAATCCGTATTCGACCTGGATCTGACCTATGAAATCGAGGGAACAAACGCCTGGGTTTCCTATCGCGTCGCCACCACGGGGGAACATGCGGTGCAGCTTTCTCTTTTGGACGAGGAAGGAAGGCAGGCGGCGTATGCCGAAGGGAAGGAAGGCGTGTTGGAGGTGAAGGATGCCCGGCTGTGGCAGGTGCGCGATGCTTATCTCTACCGTCTGGTGATCCAGATCGTGGATGAGGATGAGGTGCTGGACGAATACGTGCAGGAAATCGGTATCCGCACCGTGGAGGTTAAGGGCAAGGATATCTTGATCAATGGAAAGCCTGTTTATCTGAAGGGATTCGGAAAGCATGAGGACAGCGATGTGGTGGGCCGTGGGTTCAACATCGGCGTCATGAAGCGGGATTTTGAATTGATGAAATGGATCGGAGCCAATTCCTTCCGCACGTCCCATTATCCCTACAGCGAGGAGGTCTACCAAATGGCGGACCGGGAGGGCTTTTTGATCATCGATGAGGTCCCGGCGGTTGGCCTGTTCGAGAGTATGATGAATTTCATGGAAGCCAGTACCGGGAAGACGACTGCCTTCTTTGAAAAGGAGACGACGCCTGCCCTCCTGGCCGCGCACCTTATGGCCCTGGAGGAGATGATCGTACGGGATAAAAATCATCCCAGCGTGATCATGTGGAGCCTGTTGAACGAGCCGGAAACCACGAGCGACGCGGCGGTTCCTTATTTTAAAGAAGTATTCGATAGGGCCCGTATCCTGGATCCTCAGAAGCGGCCGCGTACCTTTGCCCTGGTGATGAATTCCCTTCCGGGAACCTGCAAATGTTATCCGTTCAGCGATGTGATTGCCCTGAACCGGTATTATGGCTGGTATGTAAAGGGCGGGTACGAGATCGACGATGCCATGGAGGCCTTCCGGAGGGAAATGGAGGCCTGGAAGGCGCTGGAGCTGAACCGTCCGTTTATTTTTACGGAATACGGGGCGGATACCTTGGTATCCGAACACAAGCTTCCTTCGGTGATGTGGAGCCAGGAATACCAGGAGGAGTATTTGTGCTTGACCCACGCTGTGTTCGACTCCTATGATTTTATACGGGGAGAGTTGATCTGGAATTTCGCGGATTTTCAGACCACGGAAGGGATTATGCGCGTAAATGGCAACAAGAAAGGGGTGTTCACCAGGCAGCGGCAGCCCAAGTCCGTGGCTTATTTGCTGCGTAGAAGATGGAAGGAACTGCCCGTGGACTATAAGGGGTGAGCGCATTTAGGCGGGCAAGGCATCCTATACGATGCCTGTGGAAGGGATGCCGCAGGCATGGACAAAAGGATGAGAGGATGGGAAGCAACCGGCTTGGAGAGTATGCGACCTGAGACATTTCGGGTAAAACAAAATGCATGGAAAGCGCCGGAAAGCGCTGCCAACGCAGCGCGATGGATGGGAATGCGATGTTTTTAACCAGACGCTTCCCGGTGGTGTGTGCCGTCGGCCAAAGGCGGCGGAAAGGATGAGAAAATGGGTATGACGCTAACAGACTATGTAAAGAAGAAGGACTTTCTGATCTGTGTGGATTCGGACGGATGTGCCATGGATACCATGGATATTAAGCATATCCGCTGTTTCGGCCCCTGCATGGTGGAGGAGTGGGGGCTTTCCCAGTGGAGAGATGCGATCCTGAAGCGCTGGAACGATATCAATCTATATACTATGACCCGGGGAATCAACCGCTTCAAGGGGCTGGCAAAGATGCTGCGGGAGATTAACGAAAGCTATACGGCCATAGAGGATGTGGATATGCTGGAGAAATGGGTGGAGGAGAGCGACGAGCTTTCCAATCCGGCGTTGAAGCGTGCCATTGAAAGGACGGATAACATCTGCCTGAGAAAAGCGCTGTCTTGGTCAGAGGCGGTAAATGCGAGCATAAACGCTCTGCCCTTTGAAGACAAGAAGCCCTTTGAAGGGGTGAAGGAGGGGCTGGCGCACGCCCAGGCCTATGCAGACGTGGCCATCGTATCCTCCGCCAACCTGCAAGCCGTGGAGGAAGAGTGGGAGATGTACGGCCTGATGGATCATGTGGACATTATTATGGCTCAGAACGTGGGAAGCAAAGCCTTCTGTATCCAGGAGCTTCTAAAGAAGGGATATGCCCCTGACCATGTGCTCATGACCGGGGATGCGGTGGGGGACTTTGAGGCGGCGAAGAAAAACGGCGTATTCTACTATCCCATCCTGGTGCGCCATGAGAAGGATTCCTGGAAGGAATTCCGGGAAACTGCGGTGGAAAGGCTGGCAAAAGGACAGTATGGCGGCGCGTACCAGGAAGAGAAGGTCAAGGCTTTTATGGACAACTTGAAATAAAATGGGTAGCCTTCGGCGGCGGAAATGGCGCAGCCTGCTTGATTATGGGCGCGCATATTGTGGGCGGATAGGAGCAAGGCGGCTTTCGGCCTCCCTGAATGGAAAGCCCGCTAAAGTGGGCAGATAGGAGCAAACTATGGTAGATTTAAAAGCAAATCCCTATTATTTATCGGACGAGGATTGTAAGTGGGTGGAAGAAACCATTGCGGAAATGAGCGATGAGGAAAAGGTGGGACAGCTTTTTTTCCAGCTCACTCAGTCCCATGAGGAGGAACATTTAAAAGAACTGATGGAGAAATACCACCTGGGCGGCTGTCGTTATAATCCGGCGCCGGGCAAGGCCATCCAGGAGCAGAACAGGAAGCTGCAGAAGTACGCTAAAATTCCGGTATTCATCGCATGTAACACGGAAGCGGGAGGGGACGGCGCCTGTGCGGACGGGACAGCCATCGGCTCCGGCGTAAAGATCGGCGCCACGGGCAAGGAGGAATACGCCTATGCGCTGGGCAGGATGGCCAATGAGGAAGCCGCAGCCCTGGGCTGTAACATGGCTTTTGCCCCGGTGTGCGATATCCATTATAACTGGGAGAACACGGAGATCGTTACCAGAGCCTTTGGAAACGACCCCGAACGGGTGGCAAGAATGAGCGCCGCCTATCTGAAGGGTGCCCATACCAATCCAGGCTTTGCTTGTGCGGCAAAACATTTCCCTGGTAACGGGCAGGATTTCCGTGACGCCCACATTGCCAACAATGTGAATTATTTCGATGTGGAGCGCTGGGATGCCACCTATGGCATGGTCTATAGAACCTTGATTGAAAACGGGCTCGACGCTATTATGGGCGGACATATCATGCTGCCCGCCTATGCGAAGGAAATCAATCCAGAGCTTACGGATGAGGAGATGATGCCGGCCACCCTGAGCCCGGAAATCATGACCGGCCTGCTGCGGGAACGGATGGGATTCAACGGTATGGTGGTTACTGACGCCTCCCATATGGTGGCGATGACTGACCGCATGACACGCGGGGAGATGCTGCCGCGGGCCATCAATGCGGGCTGCGACATGTTTTTATTCTTTAATGACCCGGCGGAGGACTTTGGCACTATGCTGAAGGCCTGGCAGGATCGGGTGATTCCAAAGGAGCGTATGGAAGAGGCGCTGCGCCGTATCCTGGGCCTCAAGGCCCATATGGGGCTGCACAGGAAAGCGAAGGAAGAGCTGGTTCCTGCGCCGGAGGTTCTGGAAACGGTGTTGGGAAAAGAGGAATATAAGGAAATGCAGAAGGCCATCAGCCGCGACTGCATTACCCTGGTGAAATATAAGGACAAAGACGTCCTGCCCATCACGCCAGAACGGTATAAAAGGATCATGATCGTCCATGTAAAGGGCAGCGGCGGAGCCATGGGTGAATTGATGAAGCTGATGGGAGGCGGGGGAGGAAATGCAGCCCAGCTTCTGCAGGAAAAGCTATGCGCGAAGGGATTCGATGCCTTTATCTATGAAAGCCCCCTGGATCGAATTAAAAAACAGATGGCAGCGGGGGAGAAGCCTGATATCAACCTATATTTCGCGGGGAAAAACGCCATTGCGGATTTCGTGAAGGACATGGATCTGGTGATTACCCTGTGCGATGTGTCAGGCGGAAGGCCTTCCTTTGGCATGTCCAAGGGCGGCGGGGAGATTCCCTGGTACGTGTTCGAAATCCCTGTGGTGGTGGTAGGCTGCGGACAGCCCACCATGTTGGCCGACATTCCTCAGGCGCGTACCTATATTAATACCTATGACGCCAAAGATTCCACCTTTCAAGCACTGGTGGAAGGGTTGATGGGAGGAGAAGAGGCCTTCAAAGGAAGCGATCCCATCGACAGCTTCTGCGGACTGTTCGATACGAGGCTGTAGGGCATCTGCCAAAGAAACTGGGACGGTACATCCGTTCCGGCTTCCATATGCGAAAAGCGGACAAAAGAGGAATCAACTATGCTGACAATAGGAACGCATATGTCCATTGCAGGCGGTCTGGGAAAGACGGCGGAGAATGTGGCGGCCATGGAAGCGAATACCATGCAGATTTTCAGCCGGAATCCCCGGGGATCCGGGTACAGGGATCCCACCCCGGCGGAGTGGGAACGCTTCCTGGAACTTCGCAGGGATCACCATTTCGGCGCCATACTGGCCCATGCGCCGTATACCATGAACTTGGCCAGCGCCCAGGAGCGGGTCTATACATTTGCCTGCACTGTGATACGGGAGGATTTGGCCAGGATGGACAGTTTGGGAATTGAAAACCTGGTTTTCCATCCGGGGAGCCACACAGGAATCGGCGTGGAGGCGGGGATACATAATATCATCGCCGGGCTGGATCAGGCGATTTTAGAGGAAGGACAGATTACGGTACTGCTGGAGACCATGAGCGGCAAAGGGACGGAGATCGGAGACAGATTTGAACATCTTCGCGCCATCCGGGAAGGGGTCAAGAGGCCGGAACGAGTGGGAATCTGCTTGGATACCTGCCACGTGTTTTCGGCAGGCTATGATATTGTCAACGATCTGGACGGGGTTCTGGAGGAATTCGACCGCATTCTGGGGCTTTCCACCCTCCGCGCCATTCATCTCAATGACAGTATGATGCCCTTTGGCAGCCATAAGGACAGGCACAGCTGTATCGGAAAAGGGGAAATCGGTTTGGAAGCCCTTTTGCGCGTAGCTTCCCATCCTCGCCTGAAGGACCTGCCCTTCTACCTGGAAACGCCCTTGGACGATGCCGGGCATAAGGAAGAGATCCGTTTCTTGAAGGAAAGACTGTCCGGGTTCCTTCCGGATGGTACACAAAATATGGTTTGAGGGATTAGATCCTGTGTAAATAGAGTCTGCCGCAGCGGCAGGCTCTATTTACACGTAATGAATTTGCAGATAGGCACAGGACAAACGCATGAGCGGCCAGGAGAGGAGCGCCCAGACAGGAGCCGCGCAAG
>CANSTU010000017.1 GCA_947650005.1 uncultured Lachnospiraceae bacterium | reverse complement strand
CCCCCCCCCCCCCCCCCCCCCCCTTTTCAAGCAGAAGACGGCATACGCGATAGGTGGGAAAATCCAGCGTGACTGGAGTTCAGACGTGTGCTCTTCCGATCTCAAACGGATATGAGGCAGACAGACATAGACCCACGCACATTGCGCATTACGGATATGCGTTTTGTGGATATCGATGGCGCGCCGAAGAGGTGCACATTGATGAAGCTTTACACGAACCAGGGCCTCGTGGGATACGGCGAGGTGAGGGATGCATCCAGTAAGACGTATGCATTGATGTTAAAAAGCCGTCTTTTGGGAGAGAATCCATGCGACGTGGATCGGATTTTTCACAAGATCAAGCAGTTCGGCGGGCATTCCAGGCAGGGCGGAGGCGTTTCGGGCGTTGAAATCGCCCTATGGGATTTGGCTGGGAAGGCGTATGGGGTGCCGCTGTACCAAATGCTGGGCGGGAAATACAGGGACAGCGTACGGGTCTATTGCGATACGGACGTGGACGGAAAACACAGCGGCCATGATATGGGGAATGCGCTCAAGGCCCGCATGGATATGGGCTTTACGTTTCTAAAGATGGATCTGGGAATCGGGCTTTTGTTGGACGAACCGGGAACCATCAATGCCCCTTTGGGGCTGATCGACGACATGAAGAAATATGCGTCCCACATCCTGAACGTACAGGGCGGTTCCGTTACGGCGGATATGGTGAAACATCAGAAAAGCTACAGCATTGTGAATACGGCCCATCCCTTTACCGGAATCCATCTGACAGAGAAAGGGCTCCACTATCTGGAGGAATATGTCCGCCAGGTCCGTGAGGTGATCGGGTACGAAGTGCCGCTGGCGATCGACCATTTCGGGCATGTGGCCCTGGAGGACTGCATCCGTTTTGCCCGTAGGATGGAGAAATATAATCTGGCTTGGATAGAGGATATGGCTCCCTGGATGTATACGGATCATTATGTGCGCCTGCGGAATGCCACGACGATACCTGTATGTACGGGGGAGGACATTTATCTCAAGGAAGGGTTTGAAACATTGATGAAAGCAGGCGGCGTGTCTGTGATCCATCCGGATATCCTCACCTGCGGCGGAGCCCTCGAATTGAAGAAAATCGGAGATATGGCGGACGAGCAGGGTGTCGCGGTGGCGATTCACATGGCGGAAAGCCCTGTGGCGTGCATGGCTGCCGTTCATACGGCTGCTGCCCTGCACAATGTTTTGGCGGTGGAGTTCCATTCGGTGGATGTCCCCTGGTGGAAAGACATGGTAAAGGGACTGCCGCAGCCGTTGATCCGGGACGGATTTATCCAGGTGCCGGACGGGCCCGGCCTTGGCATCGAAAGCTTGAACGAGGAACTATTGGCAAAACACATCAATCCACAGATACCCGGTATGTGGGAGCCCACGGGGGAGTGGGATCGGGAATTCTCCAACGACAGGATCTGGAGCTGAAAATTGAAGGGGAAGTTTGGAAGCCGATGCGGTACTACGAAGGCGCGGCATGGAAGTAGGGATTGAAAGAGGGATGCTTTCAATCTCCTTGATATAAGCGTGTGCTTTGCACGCAGATGGGGGCAAATATGCATTTTAATTCAAAAGAGGATGTCATTGAACTCACACAGCATTGGACGGGCCCGCGGATGGAGGACGGACGTCCCTATGTGGAAGACCGATATCTGGACGCCCTGCGGGGGATGACGCTTGAAGAAGTCTGGAAGCCGATCTATCTGCTGGGATATGAGAACCAGTTTGAGGGGAGGCTTCATCTGCTGCATGAGGACGGAAGAAAGCTCATCGGCCGTGCGGTAACCTGTACCTATATGCCCACCAGGCCCGACATGCATGAGGTGATGTTCGGAATCGGAGCCCAGGAGGGACGGAAGGGAAACTATAACCAATGGGTGATCGACTCCCTGGTGGAACGGGACGTGGTGGTCTGTGACCTATATGACAAGATCTATAAGGGTACTTTTCTGGGAGGGAATTTAACCACGGCAATTCACGCCAGGACCAAGAACGGGGGCGGCGTGGTCTGGGGAGGCGTCCGGGATTTGGAACAGATGAAAACGGTGGAGGGAGTGCAGGTCTATTATCGAGGAATCGATCCCACGCCCATTCGGGAAGTGGTGATGACAGGATTCAACACGGCCTGCCGGATCGGCAATGCTGTCTGCCTGCCCGGGGACGTTGTGTTCGGAGCGCCGGGAGGGGTGCTGTTCATCCCCAGCCATCTTGTGGCGGATGTGGTGGACGGCGCGGCAAAGACCCATATCAAGGATGATTTTGGGTTCGAGATGATCGGACAGAACCGCTTAACCACGGCCCAGATCGACAAGAATACCTGGACGGAAGAAATGCTGGACATGCTGATGGAATTCATCCGGACAGATCCCAGGGGAGAGAAATACCGGGATCTGGATTGGTCAAAGGAATATGACTTGGCGCGCAACGGCGATCCGGACGACACACAGACTTCATTGTAACTCGTGCAGGGAGAAGGGACGGCAGCATAAACGAGAGATCGGAAAGGGAGTTTCCAGGGACATTTACCCTAAGAAGGATTCCTTGATGATAGTAAATTTTTTATAAAAAGAAGGAGGAAAGACGTACATGAAGAGGAAACTTGCATTATTGATGAGTACAGTTCTGTTGGCTGTAGCCGTGGCAGGCTGCGGCGGATCCGGTTCATCTTCTCAGAACGATACGGGGGGGGGTAATACGGAAACGGAAAGTAAGGCTGAAATTCCGGAAGCCGCGGAAGAAACCGTGGTAGGAGAAGCGGAGGATTCCTTCAAGGTGGAAGCCGAAGTGGAAACCGGCGGATATCAAAAAAATGAAAGCTTAGATACCAGTAAAGAAGTGATGCTGAACGTGTTCGGCCCCGGCATCTTTGCAGTGGGGGAGGAAGGGGTTACCGACCTGGTCTCCGGCATTTTTAAACCCGGCTATAAGGACATCATCGCCAGATGGAATGAGTTTTATCCCAATGTGACCCTGCAGATCGAAAATGCTTCCTGGGACAGCTGGCAGAGCGCGATCACAACGGCCTGTCTGAGCGGCGAGGTGGATATCATCATGCACGGCGGGACCATGACGGATTTGACGGAAGATCTCGCTCCTTACCTGGAAAAGGATCCGGAGTACTATGACCGGCTCTATGGAACGGCCTCCAGACGTACAACGGAGCATCCGGATTCGTTCAAGGTTTCCGGCATTTCCGTATCCCTTGCTCCTTGTATCGTGTGGCTTGACACACAGATTTTCGAGGATTACGGGGTAGAACTTCCCGATGAGAGCTGGACCTATGACGATGTACTCGCCCTGGGTGAAAAGCTGACGGGTACGGATCCGGTAACTGGAAAAGAGACCTATGGCCTGCAGATGTATTCCGCAGGGGGTTCTAACTTGTGGTTCAACTATGTACAGGCCGCCAATGCATTGGGAGCCAAGGTATTCCAGTATGGCGCCACCCTTCAGGATTGTGAAGTTAATTTTATGGTTCCGGAAAGCATCGCCGCATTCCAGCTGATTGCAGATATGAGTAAATTTGCCAGCCCCGGCAGTAAGGAAGGGGTTGCGGTGACCACCACCTTAAACGGGGAGAATGACTGGGCAATGCTTTTCACGGATGGCCCGATCGCAAAATATTTTGAAATGCAGGCTGCTGATCTTGATGGAAGATATGTGGCGATCCCTATGCCTCAGTGTTCTGTTGGCGAATACAAAGGGATTCCTACACCTCACGCGGGTGACAATAATATGGCTATCTTCAAAGATTCCGACAACAAGGAATGGGCATGGGAGTTCATCAAATTCATGACCACAGACGAGAAGGCCACGCAGTGGGTGGTTTCCAATATGGAAATCCCCAATAACAAGGACGGCAAGGATATGGTCCAGGAGCTGGTGGGTGAAAATGCGGCGTCCGCTATCGATGCTGCCCTGAGTACCCTGCCTGAGAACTATAACAATTCCACAAACGACGTATTCAACAACGTGAGTTTCGGTTCCGTAACCAATACGCTGATTACGGCCGTGGACAATGTGGTGAATGAAAATATGACTCCCGAGGAGGCGGCACAGTCCATGCAGGACTATGTGGATGAATATCTCTCCACTCTGAACTAACGAGGCATTGTCAGATTATGACAGGCGGCGGTGGTTTCCTCCGCCGCCTGTATTCGTGCTGCGATCATGCACGGGGAATTGGTCGTAAGGCGACAGGGAAGAGCCCGCAGGCAAGGGCAAAAGGTTATAAAGACATCAGGAGGGAGTGCCTATGAACAAAAAAAGAATAACGAAAAGGGATATAAAGCGTAATCTGACATGGTATTCCTTTATCATCGTCACGCTGGCCGCGTTGGTGGCTCTCGTTTATTTTCCCACTCTTAAGACCCTCTATTTCTCAACGACGAACATGGGGACATACGGTACGGACTATGAGGTGATCGGGCTGCGCAACTATACGACGCTCTTAACCTCCAAATCCTTTTTGAGGGCGCTTAAGAACACAATGTTGCTGGGGTTCTATGGCCTGCTGACCATCCCATTCGGCTTTCTGCTGGCGAATGCGATCAACAGCCTGGGACGCACAAAGCTGCAGGGCTTTTTCCGGGTCATGTTCTATATGCCCAACATCATTACAGGCGTCAGCGTGGTGCTGATTTTCCAGTATGTGCTGAAGGGGAACGGCGGACTTTTAAATCAGTTCCTATCCATGATCACAGGTAGGGAAGTCACGATAGGATGGATCACGGATCCGGCGCTTTCCCATATGGGGGCTACCATTATTTGGCTCTGGATGAACCTGGGCTATTCCATGCTTCTGAATCTGGCCAGCCTGCAGTCGATCCCCACGGAAATCTATGATGCGGCATCTGTGGATGGGGCCACCCAGCTGAAACGGATGCTCTATATTACCATTCCCCAGATGAAGTCCTGCTTTGCGTTCCTGTTTGTTACGGGAATGATCAACGGTTTGTCCCGTTTCACAGACCTGTATATCCTGGGCGGGAACGCCTGTGCGGGAAGGCCCAACGGAACGCTTCAGACCATCCTGATGTACATCTATCAGTACAGCTTTGAATCTCCCAGATACGGCTTGTCCTCTGCGGGCGCGGTGATCCTGTTTGCCATTGTTTTCGTGATGACGATTTTCAATGTGAAGCTGTCCGGATTTATGAAAGGAGGGGACTGATTGATGAAAAAAAAGAAATTCACAAAAGAAAAACAGCGGCATCTGATCACGGCTGTGATCCTGCTGGCGCTTCTCGCAATCATCCTGATTCCTCTTTGGTGGGCCATTATCTTGTCCTTTGACGCCAATGCCATCACGGAACTGCCGCCCTTTTCCTGGCTTCCCAAAGAAACGTCCATGAAGAACTATAAGTATGCCATGGAGATGATCGATCTGGTGCGGTACTATATGAATACCCTGTTCATTGCCATAGTAAATACGGTCATTTCTGTGTTTTTTGCCCTGCTGTGCGGGTATGCTTTTGCCAAAGGACGCTTCTTCGGCAAGAAATTCTGGTATTTCTTCATGCTGGCCGTAATGATGATCCCCTTTGAGTCGCGTATGATCCCCCTGTATCTACAGTACAGCGGATGGGGGATGATCAATACTTACTGGCCATTGATTTTGGGGAACGTAGCCTATGTATACGGCATTTTCTTCGCCAGCCAAAACATATCTGCGCTGCCCGATTCTCTGCGGGAATCGGCCTGCCTGGATGGGGCCGGGGAGTGGCGCACCTTTTTCAGGATCATTCTGCCTCTGTGCAAACCGGTCATGGCGGCTTTGAGTATCCTGCAGATCGTGGCCCAGTGGAATTCCTATCTGTGGCCGATGGTGGTAATCCGCACTTCCAAAAAACAGCTGTTGTCCGTAGGCGTATCACTGTTCAACGCCCAGGAAAATTCCATCTATTATGGTCCACGTATGGCGGTGGCGGTATTGAGCGCGGTGCCCTTGATTATAGCGTTTCTGTGTATGCAGAAATATATCGTACAGAGCGTGGCGGTATCGGGAATTAAACAATGACGGCAGGAAAAGCCGCGTAAGGTGCGGCAGGAAGGATTCATATGAGTGATTTTATCGAAACGCATGGCAGCATCCCTGTTGTGGAGGAATGTGACGTATTTGTGGGGGGAGGCGGGATAGCCGGCGTGGCGGCAGCCCTAGCGGCGGCCAGGCAGGGCACCAAGGTGATCCTGGCGGAAAAGCAGTGCGTGCTGGGCGGCCTCGCCACATCGGGCCTTGTGGTCATCTATCTGCCGCTGTGCGACGGGAGAGGAAACCAGATGTCCTATGGGATTGCGGAGGAGCTGTTCCATCTGTCCATCGTTCATGGGGCACAGGGCCCCCTGCCGGAAGCCTGGCTGGAAAAAGGAAGGGAAGGGGAACGGGGGACCCAGCGTTTCGAGGTACAGTTCAATCCGGTCTGCTTTGCCATAGAAATGGAAAAGCTGCTGCAAAGCGCAGGGGTGCGTATCTGGTACGATACGCGGATTTGCGATGTGTCGGCGCAGGGAGGCCGGCTCCGGGCGGTGATCGTTGAAAATCAGGACGGAAGGGGGGCGATAGGGACGAAGGCGGCGGTGGATGCCACGGGGAATGCGCTGCTCTTTCGCAAAGCCGGGGAGAGCACCCGGCGGCACGGGAGGGGAAATACGGTGGCCGGATGGTACTATGCAGCCACACAGAACGGTCTGAAGCTGCAGATGCTGGGATTTGCGGATGCAGCGGAAGGGACGGAAAGGGATAAGGAGGAAGGGCCGCAGGGCAGGCGGTTCTGGGGGGAGAGTGCGAAGGAAATCAGCGAATATTTGACGCTGTCCCATCAGGCTACCCTGGCAGATGCCCTGAAGCGGGCGGAGGCGGGATGGATCCTGGAGCCCGCGGCAATGACCCACATGCCTCAATATCGGATGACCCGATGCCTGTATGGGGAAACCCTGATGTCGGAGGCAGACGAAGGAAAGCCAGTCTGCGGAAGCGTGGGCATGGTGGGGGATTGGCGCAAGCGCGGCCCCCGTTTTGAGGTGCCCTATGGCGCTCTGTGCGGCACTGCCATCGAAAATCTGTTTGCGGCAGGGCGGTGTATCAGCGCAGACGACGAGATGTGGGATGTGATGCGGGTGATTCCTGCCTGCGCAGTGACAGGGCAGGCAGCGGGAACGGCCGCGGCGCTCACCCCCGAAAAGGGGAGAACAGCGCTCCCTACCCTGCAGGAGGCGCTTCGCCGGGACGGCGTAAAACTGAGCCTGTCGGAAGTGTGAATCGCATGGAATCAGCGATTTCTTAGGAAACGTGAGTCCCATTAGCTTGATCTGAGTGCCTGCTAAAGCAGGCAGATGGGAGCCGGCGTGGAATATGAACCGCATCAATAGTAATTGCCACAGTTCTTACGGAATTCGCTGGGAGACTGCTGCGTGATCTTACGGAAGGCCCGGTTGAAGTTGGCGGAGGTATTGAACCCGCACAACTCCCCAATCCGGGTGACCGGTTCCTGGGTCTCGCGCAGATACCGGATAGCCAGATCGATGCGTTTGATGGTGATGTATTCCCACATGGGGATGCCGTTGATCTCTTTGAAAAGAGAACACAGATAGGAACGGCTGGTATTGGCTTGACGGGCCAGACCCTCCAGGGTTAACGGCTCGGAAAGATTGTTCAGGATATAGTCGGTGACTTTTTCCACGCAGGCCAGATGTTCATAGTTGATTCCGTGCCCAGTGGCAGGCTGGGGCTGTTTGGCCTGGCTGCGTACCAGACGGATCAGGATGTCCAGGATCCGCCCTTCGATGGCAAGCTCGAATTCCGGCTGTCTGTGCCGAAACTCCATCTCGATTTCGTGCATAAGCGATCGGACGGCGTCATAGTGCGGCTCCTTTGGGGACATGTGCTGGGCGTTTTGCGACAAATCGCCGATGAAACCGCGCAGGGAACCGTGGGAAAAGGATTGCAGGGCGCTTCCCCAGAGAATACGTGGATCGAAATGCAGGTTGAGCAGACGGATATCTTCGGCTAGATTTATTTTATCGATGATATGTTCCTGATTGCTGCCAAAGAGCAGGAGATCGCCCGGGGCAAAAGAAAGCTCCCGGCCGCTGGCCATATAGGAGCCGGAACCAGACAGATAGAGGCCCAATTCCAGTTCCGTATGATGGTGCTCGGTGAGCCATACTTTTTCTTTCACCTGGATGGTAACGGCAGAAAAGCGGACGAGGTCGGAAGTATTGTATTTATTGCGGATATGAAAGCTTTCGGTAACCATGATCAATCCTTTGTAGAAAAGAAACAGTAACATTAAGGGTATTATAGGTTTATTTGCTGGAAAAAGCAAGAAAAGAAGAAGGAGGAAGGAAAGATGTCAGACAGAGCGGAACGGATCTTAAAGCCTTTTGAGGAAAATAAAGCTTACATGGAGGATCGAATCGCCACAGGAATTGAAGCGAACAGGAAGGGGATCGGCAGGCTTCGCTTCGTGGACGGGGAGGGAAATCCGGTGACGAAAGTACACGCTCAGATCCGGCAGAAAACCCATGATTTTCGGTTCGGGGCCAATCTTTTTATGCTGGATGAGCTTGAGACGGAGGAGAAAAACGCCGCATATCAGGAACGCTTCTGTGAGCTGTTTAACTTGGCTACCCTGCCTTTTTACTGGTGTGATTTGGAGCCGGAGCAGGGCAAGCCGCGTTTTGCCAAGGACAGCCCGAAGATTTATCGCCGTCCCGCGCCGGACCTGTGTTTGGAATTCTGCGAAAGGAAGGGGATCGAACCCAAGCTGCACTGCCTGAATTACGACCAATGGACGCCGGAGTGGGTTGCGGACGACCCGCCGACGGTAAAGCGGTATCTGGAGAAGAGGATAGCCGAAATCGGAGAACGTTACAGGGATCAGATCCCGGGGATGGAAGTGATCAATGAGACGCTGTGCGGAAAGACCAACCATCCGGTGGGCAAGCACAGTACCCGTTTCTTCCACGAGCCGGATTTGGTGGAATGGAGCTTTGAGCACGCCAGGAAGCATCTGCCCGCCACGAAGCTGATCATCAACGAAGCCACGCCGTTCATCTGGGGGGATGCTTTTAAATACAACCGGGGCGCCTATTATATGCAGATTGAACGTGCCTTGGCCAAAGGCGCTTCCATCGACGCGATCGGAATGCAGTATCATATGTTCTATCGCATGGAGGAAGAAGAGAAGAAGACGGCTGCCTTCTATGATCCGCACAACCTGTACGCGGTCATGGATCAATACGCGGATTTCGGGAAACCGATGCAGATCACGGAGGTGACGATCCCGGCTTATTCTGCGCTGGCGGAGGATGAGGCCGTGCAGGCTGAGATCATCAAGTATCTGTACAGCATCTGGTTCAGCCACGCCAATATGGAAGCGATCATTTATTGGAACCTGGCGGACGGCTATGCGGCCTTTGCGCCTCAGGGCGATATGACCTATGGAGAAAACTATTATTACGGCTCCCTGCTCCGCTTTGACATGTCGCCCAAGCCGGCGTTTAACGAATTAAAGAAGCTGATCCATGAAACCTGGAACACGAAGCTTTCCCTGGACAGCGGGGAAGGAGACAGCCTGTCTATGAAAGGCTTCTTCGGGGACTATGAAGTTCGCTTAACAGCTGGGGAAAAGACGGTTACCACAAAGATTCATCTGGAGAAGGGCGCAGAGAACGATTTTGTGGTTCGTATCTAAATAAAGTCGGATCGTAAAGAACGGTTTCAGATCGATGTTTGCGCTGGTGATACAGGTTTTAGGGATTTTTGCATGTGTGGCCTGCGCCTGATGTGCAGGCCGCGTATAGAGGCACCGGAAGCGATGCCTGTAAAAAAACAAAGGGAAAAGTCGGAGGGCTCCTTTCAATCTTTTATTGGCAGCAGTTTCGCAGGCAGTGCTTGCGATCTGCAGGGGGATATACATATGTTTGATTTAGCAGGAAAACGCGCCCTGGTTACGGGCTCTACCCAGGGGATTGGCCGGGCGGTGGCTGCCGCGCTGGCAGAGGCGGGAGCGCAGGTCATCGTCCATGGTTCCACAAGTCTGGAAAAATGTCAAAGGGCGGCAGAACAGATTCCCGGGAAAACAGAAACTGCCCTAGAGGATCTATCAGAGGAAGGATGTGCCGACCGCCTGTACAAGCAGACGGGAGACGTGGACATCCTGGTGCTCAACGCATCGGTCCAGGTGCGGAAAGCCTGGGATGAAATCACGCCGGAGGAATTTGACAGGCAGATCCAGACGAACCTGAAGGCCTCTCTATTCCTAATCCAGCGCTATGCGCCCTATATGCGGAAGAAGGGCTGGGGACGGATCGTTACGGTGGGTAGCGTGCAGCAGTATAAGCCCCATAAGGACATGGCTGTTTATGCCGCCAGCAAATGCGCCCAAATGAGCCTGGTGTGCAATCTGGCAGGGCAGCTGGCCGCGGAGGGCATTACCGTCAACAACTTAAGTCCGGGAGTCATTGCCACGCCGCGCAACGAGGATGCTCTAAATGACGCTGCCTATGCCAGGAAGATAATGGAAGGCATTCCCATGGGATTTGCCGGAGGCGCGCAGGACTGTGCAGGAGCGGTGCTTCTATTGTGCAGCGAAGAGGGAAGGTATATCACGGGAACGGATTTGGTGGTGGACGGCGGTATGCATCTATAAATGGATTCATTCAGGGATAGCCTGCCTGCTCCCTTTCCGGACAAAAATCTGGCAGGCTGAAACGGTAGCCTCTATGTGGATATTTAAGAAGGGGTGGGATTATGGGGAACTATCATCTGTACTTTGCGTCCTGTGTGCAGGACGGAGGGATCTGGCATTATACGCTGCGTGAAGGGGCGCTTCACCAGCAGGAAAAGACGCTCTGCGACAGGCCGATGTATCTGTATGTGGAGGAAGGGAAGCTGTGGGCACTGTTGCGTCAGCCCTTTGGGGATAGCGGGGAAAGCGGCCTGATTTCTTTTAATCGGGATTCTGCGGGCCGCTTGACCAATCCTGGGGAGACGATGTCCACCAGCGGCGTGGTTGCCTGCCATTTATGCCGTTGGAAGGGGAAAATCTATGCGGCCAACTATCTGTCGGGAAGCATCTGGAGCTCTGAGGGCGCGCTGGATGTCCACGAAGGAAGGGGCATACATCCCATACGCCAGGAGACGCCCCATACCCATTACGTGATGCCTTCGCCGGACGGCGCCTGCCTTCTGGCGGTGGATCTGGGATTGGATGCCATTTATAGCTATGATGCATCCCTGGGCATCCTGGATGTGGCCCATGTGCCTGCAGGGCACGGAGCGAGGCATCTGGCCTATGGAGAAGACGGAAGGACGATATTCTGCGCAAACGAGCTGGCCTCCACGGTGACAATATTCGCCTATGAGGACGGGAAACTGATACCGGGGCAGACCGTATCAGCGTTGGGACGGCCTGTGAACAGCACGGCGGCCGCTATCCGGGTGAAGGGGGAGTATGTATACGTTTCCAATCGGGGGGATGATTCCATCTCCTGCCTCCATTGGGACGGGAAAAATCTGGAGCTGTGTTCGGTTACGCCCTGCGGCGGGGCATCCCCCAGAGATTTTCTGATCGTGGAGGATCTGTTGATCTGTACCAATGAGGCCGGAAATAACGTGGCTTTGTTCCGGGTGGAGGGGGATCGCTTGGCTGATACGGGTGAACGCATTTGCATGGATGCGCCGATTTGCGTTGTGGCGCAGGCGGCGCGTATCATATGATCCACCAAAAGCCAGGGCGGCTCATTTAAGGGCTTTCCAGGGCTGAAAAGGAAAAAACGGCATGTACCGGCGTTTCGCTGGACGTATTGGGAGGTATGGTTTAAGAGACGGAGGCATGTTTCGGGGTTCCTTATCCGTGGATAACCGGCGGCGTTCCTGCTTTGGCAGGGAGGTATCTATCGTTAAATAATCATGACAAGGGGGAATGGATGATGAAGCTGAATCAACCGCACTATATAGAACCTCGGGAGGGCAAGGCCCACCTGGATTTGGGAGGCGCCTGGGAATATGGCTACATGGATGCTGCCGTAAAGGATCCGGGGAATCTGACGCTTTCCTATCATGCCCACATCCCGGATTCCCTGTTCTGGAATCTATACGAATCAGGCGTCCTGCCCCATCCTTATCAAGGTTGTAACAGCAAAGAATATGCCTGGGTGGATGAAAAAGTATGGTACTTCCGCCGTACCTTTTCGGTATCCGGCTCTCTGCGGGATCAAACCGCGCTACTGTGTTTTGACGGCGTGGCGTACTATTCCAAAGTGTGGCTGAACGGGATGGAATTGGGGGAACATGAGGGGATGGCCGGTGGGCCGATGGCGGACGTTTCAGAGCTTCTGCGCTTCGGAGAAAAGGAAGAAAACGAACTGGTAGTGGAGGTGCGCGCGTGCACCTACGGAAAAAAGAAGGGCTGGGACTGCCGGAACTTGGACGGAGGGAATCGGGAGATCGTGCCTTGGAACATTGCCCGGGATCGCCATACCAGCAACGGGGATTGGATCGTCATGGGGCTGTGGCGCGGCGTCAGGCTGGAATTTCTTTCACCGATACACTTGGCCCGGCCCTATTTGACCACGCTGCGGCTTCAGGGAAGGGATGCCTTGCTGCGCCTGGAGGTGGAGATCGTCCGGCCGGAGGCAGGGGAATTGCATCCGCTCTATGGAGTGGAGGAGGAGAATCCCGACTACACCTTTGCCTATGCGGAAGGCCTGCGGCAGGTTGAAGAGGAGCTGCCCGCTGCGCTTCGCGTAAACCTGCGGGAAAAGAAAAGCGGCAGGACGGCGTATGACCGTTCCTGCCCGGTGGAATTGGTGGATTATTCAGCAAGCCTGCGCGCCGGCGCGTATCCGGAAAGTCAGTTCGTGGAACTGGAAATTCTTTTGCGCGATGTGCAATACTGGTGGCCACATGATATGGGAGAACCCTGTCTGTACACGGTGGAACTGGCATTGTCTGTAGACGATGTTGTCTGCGACAGCATTGTTTTTGATTACGGCGTGCGCACCATTGAAACCGTGCGATCCGCAGGCCCTAGGGCGAGGGAGCGTTGGGACGATTTTTGGTTTGTGATAAACGGCAGAAACGTTTTTTTAAAAGGGATCAACTGGATGCCTCAGGATGCCCTGTACCGGCTGGACGAGGAAGAATTGCGCTGGTCTCTGGAACTGGCGCGAAATGCGGGCGTCCATATGATCCGGATATGGAGTGGGGGCGGCGTGCCGGAATCGGACTGCTTCTATCGGCTGTGTGACGAAATGGGCCTGATGGTCTGGCAAGATCATTCCATTGCCAATACTTCCCACACCGAGAGCTGGCCGAAGGATGTGTTGGAATGCCAGGAATGCATGAACCTATATCGGCTGCGCAACCATCCATCCTTGGCGGTGCACTGCGGAGGAAACGAATTCAACGCATATAGCTACGGGAACGCGGCCTCTATGGAAGTGATGTGCCGTAGCGTGCGTACCCTGGATCCTTCCCGTATCTGGTATGATACGACGCCCGATAAGGGGAGCGCCCATATCTACCGGGATATGGAACCCACCTGGTATCGCCGGTTATATCGAGATCTGCCCTTTGTGGCGGAGACAGGGATCCATAGTTTCCCCACCTATCGTTCCCTGTGCCTGTGCCTGGGAGAAAAGGAGTCTACGCAAAGGATCCCGGAGCTTACCGGAGAGGAATTCCGGGAACGATTTCCGGAGCTTTTAAACCATTTCGTGGAATATGTGCCGGAGCGGGTGCCGAGAATGTTGGCGCGCGCCTCCCAGATCATGCCTTTGGAAGACATCGTCCTGGAGGAGCTCTGCGAGGCTTCCCAGATGGCTTCCTGCGAATATTACGCCATCTTGGTACAGGCGCTTCGGGAAAATTATCCGGTGACGGTGGGGCTGATGCCCTGGGTATTTAGACGCACCTGGACAACGGTGGGGATCCAACTGGTGGACGGAGGCGGCATGCCCATTGCACCGTATTATTATTTGAAAAATGCTTTCCGCAGCCTGGAAGCACACCTGGCGCTGGAACAGATTTCCCTGCTGCCCGGGGAAAACCTTCGGATTCCCATACGACTGTGCAACGAGTATGATGAGATATTGGATTACAGAACGGTAAGGACGCAGGCCTGGTCTCCGGATCTGGAATGCCTGAAAAGACAGGAGGTGCCCGCCAAAGAGGCGGATGGTGAGATATTTGAGATGAATACGGATCCGTCCTGGGCCGACCGGTTCTTCTTCCTGACCATAGAACTGCGCGAAAGGGGGAGGCTGCTCTCCCGACAGGCCTACTGGCCCAAGTGCCTGTCCCTGCTGGAAGAGGAAGGGATGGCAAAGCGTTGCCGCAGCCATCCTCAGGAAAACTTCAGGCTGGATAAAGGACCATGGCTCAAGCCCCAGGTGGAGGCTTGCAAAGGGGCTGTGCTGCAAGCAAAAGTGGCCTCTTGGGATTGCAGAGGCAGGCGCGCTTCCTGCCTGCTGCGCATTTGGAATGCGGGAGAGAAACCAGCCTTCCCAGTATGGATCAGGTTTGTAGAGCCTTCCGTTCGAAGCGTGGCAGAAGACAATTTCTTCTGGCTGGAGGCTGGAGAAGAACGGATACTATGGGTGGAAGCGGACGGACAGGAAGGGATTCCGGAGCGTTTGACGATCAGGCTGTCAGCGTGGAACGCGGAGGAAGTGACGCTCAGGACGGGAATATAAATCTGCCATTTCCCGGGAAATGCGAGTTACCTTCGCCTGATTTGGGCGCCCGCATAAGCGGGTAGATGGAAGCTGGGTTGATTAATGTCCTTGTGCTATTTTCAACTGTAATTATACGCCCGCTGAAACGGGCAGGAAGGTGAAAATGATTCTGACAGATTATCTGAGGCATGAAGAGGGGATTCAGTGGGATTATGCGCTGCAGTGCGGGGTTAAGAACGCCGTGATCCGTCTGCCTGAAACGCCGGATTTCGACGTGACGGACGAAAGATGCTGGCGTGCGCTCTGTGAGAGATTTGAAAGACGGGGCCTGCATCCTCTGGTGGTGGAACCCTTGCCGAATGCCCTACATGACCATATTAAAACCGGAGACGGATTGCGGGATGCCTGTATTGAAAAGGTAGTCCGGATGTATCCTCACATGGCGGCTCACGGCGTCCATACCCTCTGCTTTAATTTCATGGCATATGAAGGATGGACGCGTACCAGCGCCGCCCTGCCGGAGCGAGGAGGCGCGCGGGTGACTGGATTCGATCTGCGCCAATATCGGCCGCGGACGGACGTGGAGATCACGGAGGAGGAATTGTGGGAAAACTACACGCGGTTCATCCGTGTCGCAGCGCCCGAGGCAAAGCGGTGGGGGATACGCCTCGCCCTCCATCCGGACGATCCGCCCCTGCCCCGTCTGGGCCGGATAGAGCGGATCATGATTTCTTATGAAAAGATCCGCCGCGCACTCGAGATCGCCGACAGCCCCAACGTGGGCGTTACCATGTGTCAGGCCAGCTATGCCATGATGGGCGAGGATCTCTATCGGGTGATCCCGAAATTGGCAGATCGTATTTATTTCATCCATTTTCGTAATGCGACGGGCTGTGGGGAATGTTTCCGCGAGACATTCCATGATAACGGAAGCCTGGATATGGCGCGCCTGCTGCGATTGTATCAAAGCTGTGGAATCGACGTACCCATCCGGGTGGATCATGTGCCCCTGATGGCGGGGGAGGCAAACGATGCGCCAGGGTATACGGCCCTGGGACGTCTGTTTGCAATCGGTTATTTGAAGGGACTGCTGGATGCATTGGAGATATAATACCCGTGTTTGTCACAGTATGAAGAGCATGGGGCGATGGTATTGATGGACGAGGAGGATTTAAGCCGGGAGGGCTGGCTTTCCTGACGCCGCGCAGGGATTGGCGGGAACGATGCAGGTGCAGCCATGGTAAAGAAACGGAACAGGAATGGGAGGCTTTTTGGAAAAGCTGCCTGCGAAAGAGCAGGAAAAGCTGGAGGAGAGGATAGGATGCCTGAAAGAATTGGCATCCACACAGATGATCGGAATGTCTCTCTTGCTCATATTACCATTAACAAGTTTTTTAAAGCAAAAGACGTCTTGCGCAGCAAGGCGTCTTTAAAAATTGCTTCTACGCTGGCAGATATATTATTCACCCGATGAAGCAGCTAATCCTGGAGAAACAGCATTTTGTTTTTAGAGGCTTTTTAGAGATTCCTGTGCGAAGATCGACAATCAAAAATCCTGATATGTTCTATTTTTTACCACGGATAATGCGCAGGTATTGGAGGGGCCACGGAGAATGCCCAGATAGAAGAAGGGGATTCACCCAATTGCTAAAGGCAATGGGATTTTTGCAGTCGTAAACCGCTTTTTGCCTTACTATTTTAAAGGGCTAAAAATACAGATAGCTTGACAGCTGCATGTTAATGTATTATACTGTATTTGTTAAAGCAATACAGTAAAAGACAGGAAGGCGGTGACGGTTTGGAAATTGTCGTAAGTAATAAGGCGAGTCGGCCTCTGTATGAGCAGATTGTGTCGCAGATGAAAGCGCAGATTATGGGAGGCGAACTGAAATCAGGAGAAGCGCTTCCTTCTATCCGTTCCCTTGCAAAATCGCTGCAGATCAGTGTTTTGACCGTGCAAAAGGCGTATGACATCCTGCAGGCAGATGGCTTTATTGAAACAACGGCTGGGAAGGGCTGCTATGTATCAGCCCAAAACCAGGATTTCTATTTGGAGGAGCAGCAAAAAAAGATAGAGGGCTGTTTTAATGATGCGATAGAAATAGCCCGCACCAGCGGAATACCGCTCGATAAATTAATTAGCTTATTAACGCTGCTGTATGAGGAGGATTAGCGATGGCAAATGCTTTGATGGTGTCAGGGCTTACCAAGACTTATAAGGATTTTGTTTTGGATCATGTTTCATTCACCGTTCCCAGCGGTTCCATTGTCGGGCTGATCGGAGAAAACGGAGCAGGAAAAAGCACAACAATCAATGCCGCTTTAGGGCTGATTCAAAAAGAAGACGGTGCCGTCTCAATTTTGGGGAGAGAAGAACTAGATGGGGATATCAAAGAACAGATCGGTGTCGTATTCGATGGCAGCAATTATCCTGAGATCCTTTCTCCCCGGAAACTGAACCGGGTTATGAAAAACATTTACAGATCCTGGGACGAAAAGGCATATTTTGGCCTGTTGAAACAGTTCTCTCTGCCGTCCGATAAGCAGATTAAACAGTTTTCAAAAGGAATGAAGATGAAGCTGGCCATCTGTGCTGCATTTTCCCATCATTCCAGACTGTTGATTTTGGATGAAGCTACTAGTGGGTTGGACCCGGTCATCCGGGATGATATTCTGGATATGCTTTTGGATTTTGTGCAGGACGAGGAGCATTCCATACTGGTATCTTCCCACATTACGAGCGATCTGGAGAAGATTGCCGATTATATCGTATTTATCCATGAAGGAAAAGTGGTCTTTGGGAAGCCCAAAGATGAACTGACCGAGCAGTACGGTATCATCAAGTGCGGCGCAGCACAATTTGACGCGCTGGATAGATCCGATGTTATTGCATCCCGTAAAATGGACTATGAATGGCAGATTCTGGTTTCAGACAGGGAGAAGATGCAGAAAAAATATCCGAAAGCCATGGTGGTTCCGGCAACGATTGATGAAATTATGCTGCTGTATGTAAAGGGGGAGAAGGGATGAAAGGCGTTTTAGTGAAAGACCTCTATATTGCCAGGAGCAATATCCTTGTAACCATTGTAAGCCTGATCGTGTTGGGGTTGGGATTATCATTTTTACTTGAAACCAGCGCGCTTCTGGTTTTAGCCCCGGCTGCCTCCACAACAGCAGCCTTTATCAGTATTACCAGTGATGCGGCTTCCAAATGGAATAAAAATGTCCTTACCATGCCGGTATCGAGAAACCAGATTATTGGTGAGAAGTTTTTGCTTTATGTCCTGCTTGCCGTACTGGGAATGATTACAGCGCTTATTCCCTGCATTATTCTTGCCTGTTTCGGTGTGGATGTCACGCTTCCCTCTTTATACCTGTATGGCTCTATCGGCATAAGCGCCACCCTGCTGGCAGGCGGTATCAGCCTGCCATGTGCGTACTTATTCGACCCAGAAAAGTCGCAGATTGTCTTTATGATGTCTTTTATGGCGTCAACAGGAATCATTGCGGGGCTTGTGTTACTTACAAATCTATTTATTCCTGTAAAAGATAGAATCCTTTTGGCCTTTAATCTTGTACTTGTAATTTCTGCTATCTGGTTTATTGTCGCATATAGGATTGCGGTAAAGGTATACCAGAGACGGGATATTACTTGATGGATATAGGTTGAAAAATGGCATCCGGCCATTTTTCAACCGTGAATTTAAGCCTGCTAAAGCGGGCAGGGAGGTTAGATTGAAAACAAAGGGGGTGAATGGCTGGCCATATCCCAGTAAAATATTTCTGAGGTTGTGACGGGGAAATATCCTGAAAGAGACCAGGCCATATGATGAAAAAAGCTGTCTGTTGTAACATTTCGCGGACATTTGCCCGTTATACTATGGGGAACGGCAAAAAGCTGCTGTTCCCTATAGAAACATAAAGGAGACTGGCCATGAAGAAAATTTTGCTGGTAGAGGACGATGCCCTTCTGAATAAAACACTGACCTACAACCTGACCTTGGAGGGCTACGATACCACATCGGCCCTGAATGCGGATACAGCCGCCGATTTGCTGGCTCGGACGGAATATGACCTGGCGCTTCTGGACATCAATCTGCCGGATGGAAGCGGCTATGATCTGTGCAGACTCATAAAGCCGGAAAATCCCGACACTCTGGTCATTTTCCTGACTGCCAATGACCAGGAGAGCGACCAGATACGCGGCTATGAAGTCGGTGCGATAGATTATATTACCAAGCCCTTTTCCATAGGGGCTCTGCTGCGGAAAATACGTGCAATGTTCGCTATGCTGGAACACCAAGGGCGGGCAAAAGAGCTTTATGATGACAGCAGGCTGTTCCTGAATTTTTCGGAGCAGGCCGCTTCTCTGAATGGAAAGCCGGTTACCCTTTCCCCGATGGAGTATAAGATGCTGTACCTGTTCTGCAAAAATCCAAAGCAGGTCTTGACTAGGCGGCGGCTTTTGGAAAAGCTGTGGGATGCGGAAGGAAATTATGTGGACGAACACACCTTAACAACATCCATCAGCCGCATCCGAAGTAAGATTGAGGCGGACGGCGATACTTATATTAAGACGATTTATGGGATCGGATACCAATGGATGGGAGGGGAGAGGAAATGAGTCTGGGGCGGATCTCTGTGAAGGGGGTATTCTTGCTGGCCTGCGGCGGTGCGGCAGTTTCCATGCTGACCATCTGTGCCATTCTCTTTGCCATGACGGGCGAACTGTGGATACTGATCAGCAACATATTGCTGACAGGCTGCGCCCTTATCTGGCTGTTTCTTTTGACGCTTTTCTTCAGTAAACGGCTCTCTGTATTCACTAAAGATCTGTGCCGGACAATGGACCAGATGATAAGCGGAAGCGAAGAACCTGTGCGTGCTGCGGACAGCGAAACGCTCTTTGCCCGCATCAGCCACAATCTCTTTCGGATGTATGGTATCATGCAGGAAAACCGGCGAAAGGTGGATGAGGAACGCCAGGAGCTTCAGATGCTGGTATCTGATGTTTCCCATCAGGTGAAAACGCCGGTAAGCAACCTGAAAATGGTGGCGGACACACTGCTGGCCAAGCCTGTCACGGAGCAGGAACGGCAGGAGTTCCTGCAGGGTATCCGAAGTCAGACCGACAAGTTGGAATTTTTTTCAATCCCTTGTGAGAACATCCCGCCTGGAAATCGGGACGATCCGCTTGGAAAAGAAAGATGGCCCTCTGATTGACACTCTGGCGATGGCCTGCAGCGGTATTGTATATGCAGCGGAGAAAAAGGAAATTTCTGTGACAGTGGACTGCCCGGATAACCTGCGCTTTTTCCATGACAGCAAATGGACGGCGGAAGCCCTGTTCAACCTCATTTTTCGCGGCGTTAAAATTTTGCTGCTTATGAAAATGAAGGATAAATAAAATGAACAGATTAATTTATGACAGGTTATTCGCATCTGAAAGTTTCCCTTGACAAACAGCTTGACATTCCCTATAGTAAGAGTCAGATAAAAGGGAAGGCGATTGTAATCGTACTTCCTAAATCAGGAAAAGACGATGAAAAAGAGGAGTATGCACACCCCCTTCATCAGAGAGGACGGCCCATCGGCTGAAAGGCTGTCCGGAAGCAGGAGAAGATCCGGGATGGATGTTTTCCGGGATGTGCGGAAGGTAGCTTTGGAGTCGGAGGGTTGAACGGGTCAGGAAGCCGATTAACAGGCTATCTTCCATGATCTTTAGTAAATCTTCACGCCCCATCCCCGTTAAAGGATGAGACTCTGATGGGAGTCGCAATGAGGCCGTAAGGAAGCCGGAAAAGTCATGGCAATTACGGTAAATAAAGGTGGTACAGCGCATAGGCGCCCTTTGCCCGCACGGGCATAGGGCGTTTTTTTATCCCTTTCGGAAAGATTGGCGTTTGATGAATTAAATTCTGAAAAACGGAAGTCTTTTTACAGGAATCGGCTTTGCCGGTTCTCTATTCTGGGATTTGCGCCACCATGCGGCATAGACTTCCTCTTAATGCAAGAGCCGTCATTGGCGGCAGAAAGGAACGAAGATGAGCAGAGAATTGGCAAAGACCTATGATCCCCATGGCATTGAGGATCGATTGTACGAGAAGTGGATGGCGAAGAAGTATTTTCATGCCGAGGTGGACAGGAGCAGAAAGCCCTTCACCATCGTGATGCCGCCTCCGAACATCACCGGGCAGCTCCATATGGGCCATGCCCTGGACAATACCATGCAGGACATCCTGATTCGCTTTAAAAGGATGCAGGGTTATAACGCGCTCTGGCAGCCGGGCACGGATCATGCCAGCATTGCCACGGAAGTAAAGATCATCGAAAAGCTGAAGGAAGAGGGCATCGATAAGCACGACCTGGGCAGGGAAAAATTCCTGGAGCGCGCCTGGGCCTGGAAGAAGGAGTACGGGGATCGGATCACCGGTCAGCTGAAGAAAATGGGCTCCTCCTGTGACTGGGACAGGGAGCGCTTTACCATGGATGAGGGATGTAACCGGGCGGTAACCGAAGTTTTTTGCAAGATGCATGAAAAGGGCTGGGTATACAAGGGGAGCCGGATCGTCAACTGGTGTCCGGTGTGCAACACTTCCATTTCCGACGCGGAGGTGGTTTACGAGGAGCAGGCGGGACATTTCTGGCATATCAAATATCCGCTCATCGATGAAAACGGGCAGCCCAGCACAACACAATTTCTGGAATTCGCCACCACCCGGCCGGAAACCATGCTGGGGGATACGGCAGTGGCCGTACATCCGGAAGACGCCAGATATCAGGGGCTGGTGGGAAGAAAGGTGCTTCTGCCCATTATGAACCGGGAACTTCCGATCGTGGCGGACTCCTATGTGGATATGGAATTTGGAACCGGCGTGGTGAAGATCACCCCGGCCCACGACCCCAACGACTTTGAGGTGGGCAAGCGCCATAACCTGCCGGAAATCAACATCATGAACGACGATGCCACCATCAATGAAAACGGCGGAAAGTATGCGGGCATGGAGCGTTATGCGGCGCGGGCGGCCATCGTGAAGGAACTGGACGAAATGGGCCTGCTGGTGAGGATCGAAGACCACGCCCATAATGTGGGAACCCATGACCGTTGCAAGACCACGGTGGAGCCTCTCGTGAAGAAGCAATGGTTCGTGAAGATGGAGGAACTGATCAAGCCTGCCGTGGAGGGCGTGAAAAAGAAGGATGTGCGCCTGATTCCGGAGCGTATGGAGAAGATCTATTACAACTGGACGGACAATATCCGCGACTGGTGCATCTCCAGGCAGCTGTGGTGGGGACATCGGATTCCTGCGTATTACTGCGAGAAATGCGGGGAAACCGTGGTGGCCGCCCAGGCGCCCTCTGCTTGCCCGAAGTGCGGGTGTATCCATTTGGAACAGGATCCGGATACGCTGGATACCTGGTTTTCCTCGGCCCTGTGGCCTTTTTCCACGCTGGGATGGCCGGAACAGACGGAAGAGCTGGACTATTTTTATCCCACAGATGTGTTGGTGACGGGCTATGACATCATTTTCTTCTGGGTCATCCGCATGATTTTCTCCGGCTATGAGCAGATGGGGAGGAAGCCTTTTTCCACCGTGCTCTTCCATGGGCTGATCCGGGATTCCCAGGGACGCAAAATGTCCAAATCCCTGGGGAACGGTATCGATCCGCTGGAGATCATCGATAAGTACGGAGCGGACGCTCTGAGGCTGACGCTGATCACTGGAAATGCGCCGGGAAACGATATGCGTTTTTATTATGAAAGGGTGGAGGCCAGCAGGAATTTCGCCAACAAGGTCTGGAACGCTTCCCGATTCATCCAGATGAATATGGAAGGGAAGGAGATCCCGGCGGGCGCGTCCACAGCTCTTCAACCCGTAGACAAATGGATCCTTTCCCGCCTGAACGGGGTGGTGCGGGAAGTGACCGACAATATGGAGAACTTCGAACTGGGCATTGCCGTACAGAAGGTGTATGATTTCATATGGGATGAGTTCTGCGACTGGTATATCGAGATGGTGAAGCCTAGGCTCCATGACACGGACGATGCGGCCAGCCAGGGCGCCGCTCTGTGGACGCTGAAAACAGTCCTCCTGTCCGCTCTGAAGCTTCTTCATCCTTTCATGCCTTTTGTGACGGAGGAGATCTTCTGTACCCTTCAGGAGGAAGAGGAATCCATCATGATTTCCAGCTGGCCGATCTATCTGGAAGCCTGGAATTTCCCCAAGGAGGAGAAGGACATCGATATCATCAAGGAGGCGGTACGGGGCATCCGCAACGTGAGAAGCTCCATGAACGTTGCTCCCGGAAAAAAGCCCCATGTGTTCGTGGTGAGCGAAAGCGAGGAGATGAGAGCTACCTTCACGGAAGGAAAGCTGTTTTTCGCTTCCTTGGCGAACGCTTCCGACGTGACCATGCAGAAGGATAAAACGGGCATTGCGGAGGACGCGGTATCCGTGGTGATTGCAGGCGCGACGCTGTATATCCCCTTTGCCGAACTGGTGGATATCGCCCAAGAGATCGGCAGACTGGAAAAGGAAGAGAAACGTCTGACCGGGGAATTGGCCCGGGTGAATGGGATGTTGAAAAACGAACGGTTCCTCTCCAAGGCGCCGGAAAGCAAGATCGCGGAGGAGAAGGAGAAACTGGAAAAATATACACAAATGATGGAACAGGTGCAGGAACGGCTGGCCGCTTTAAAAAAATAGTACGAGATCTTGATGGAAATGCCCGCTAAAGCGGGCAGACGGGAGTTTAGATGCGAATGCGCTGTCTGCTGTTAAAAAGCGGGCAGCGTGTTTGCAGCAAACGGGCTGCCGCTAAATCATGGGCGTTCGGATGCAAAGAGGCTTCCGCGCTAAATACGGCAAAAGGCGGGACATTGTCTGTCCTGGGAAAAGATTCAGGGAGGGAGACGCAGATGAATTACGAATATGAAAAAGCGGTGGAATATGTGCTGCAAATCCCGAGATTTACGAAAAAAAATACGCCGGAGGCTACCCGCAGTTTCTATGAATATCTGGGCTGCCCGGGAGAACGGGCGAGGATCATCCACGTGGCGGGTACCAACGGGAAAGGTTCTGTCTGTTCCTATATAAATGCTGTCCTGATCCGGGCAGGGATTCGGACGGCGCTTTTCACCTCCCCCCACCTGGTGGACATCCGGGAACGGATCCGGGTGGATGGGAAAATGGTCAGCAGACAGGAATTCGCCCATACCCTGAATAGATGTCTGGAGGAGCTGGAACGTTTCCGGCAGACAGAGGGAAATGGGGAGTACCATCCCACCTTTTTTGAAATCCTGTTTTTCCTGGGAATGCTTTGGTTTGAAGAAAAGGGCGTAGAGGCCATCGTTCTGGAAACGGGGCTTGGAGGCAGGTTAGACGCCACCAATGTGATTTCGGCGCCGGCGGTGTGCGTGATTACAAGAATCGGCCTCGACCACATGGAATATTTGGGAAACACGAAAGCAGAGATCGCGGGTGAGAAGGCCGGTATCATCAAAAAGGGTGTTCCTGTGGTCTTTTGGGAGCAGGAAGCGGAAGTAAATAGGGTAATTGTCGAAAAAACGGAACAATTGGGAGCGCAGGCCGTCTGCGTGTCGGAAAAGGACGTTCTTTTTTTCAATTTCGATAATAAAACCGTTGATTTTTCCCTCCGCTCTGAGTATTATGGTTATGTTAGAGTTTGTCTGCATACTCTGGCGATTTATCAGAAAGAAAATGCGGCCCTATCCGTTCGCGCCTTGGAGGCTCTGGGCCATCTCTACGAGCCTGTGCTTTCCCGTGAGATGATCGAGGAGGGATTGGCGTCTGCCAAGTGGGAAGGGCGTATGGATGAAGTTATGCCTGGAGTGGTGATTGACGGCGCTCACAATGAAGACGGCGTGAGGGTATTTTTGGAGAGCGTCCGGGCGGACGGATGCTGCGGAAAGAGATTTCTTCTTTTCTCTGTGGTTTCCGATAAAAGGGCTGAGCAAATGGCTGCACAGATTTTGGAAAGCGGCTTATTCTCACGGATTGTTGTGGCAGAAAATGAAAGCAGCCGGTCACGGGCCGGCGGTCAGGTTGTTTCCCTGTTCAAGGGACAGGCTGTCTTGTATGAAAGCCCGGAGGAGGCGTTCCGGTTCCTAATAGAAGAGAAGCAAGAGACGGACAGGGTATATGCGACAGGCTCCCTGTATCTGGCGGGACAGCTGTTGGATTGGCTTGAAAATGAAAATTAGATCGGAAATCCCAAAGGAAAACTGGGGTTTTCAATCCTGAAATAGAGTGCCGTTCCAGGACGGCAGAATGTGAGGACAAATGTTAGATTTTGAAGAGGAATTGAAGAAATTTCATTCCAGCCCCGAGGTGGGCGATCTGGAAGAAGCTGTATATAACCACGACCTATCGGATTTGACCGATCTTCTGGTGGAACTCGAGAAGGGAAGAAGGCCGATCAAATCAAGGCCGGAATCGCTGTAAAGGAAGGGAAAGGCGTGGTTTTCTATGGATTGTTACAATTGTGGTGCGCGTCTGACAGAACATGATTTCTGCACCAGATGCGGAGCTGATGTACAGCATTATAAGAAGGTCATCAGCGTATCAAATTTTTATTATAATGACGGGCTGGACAAGGCGAAAGTACGTGACCTGTCCGGAGCGGTAATGAGTCTGACGGAATGCATCAGGTTAAACAAAGTAAACGTTGACGCCAGGAACCTTCTGGGCCTGGTGCTTTTTGAGATGGGCGAAGTGGTGGATGCGCTCAGCGAATGGGTGATCAGCAAAAACCTGAAGCCTGAAAAAAATATCGCGGACGATTATCTCAACGAAGTGCAGAAGAGCCCTTCCTATCTGGATAATCTGAACCAGTCAATCAGAAAATACAATCAATCGCTCGCCTACTGCAGGCAGGACAGCCTGGATCTGGCGGTCATCCAGCTGAAAAAGGTGCTTTCCATGAATCCTGGCTTCCTGAAGGCACACCAGCTTCTAGCCCTTTTGTACATTAACGCCCAAGACTGGGAAAAGGCCAGACGGGAACTGATAAAATGCAGCCGGATCGATGTGAAGAATACCACCACGCTCCGCTATATGAAAGAAGTGGACGAAGCGCTGGCGGCCGTGGAAGAGGGGAAAGGCCATAAAGGCCGCAGGAACGAAGAGGCTGTGAAATACCAGAGCGGAAACGAGACGATTATCCAGCCGCTCAGCGTCAAGGAACCCAAGAAGAGTTATACGGCCCTTCTATACCTGCTGGTGGGAGGCGCAGTAGGCTTAGCCGCCGCGCTGACGCTCATCCTGCCCGCCAGGCTGCAGAACCTGCGCCTCCAGCTCAACGAAGAAAGCCGCATAATCGGGGAACAGCTGGATAAAAAGAATGCGGAGATGGCAGAAATCGAAACCCAGCTGGAAGCCTTACAATCCCGCAACACCAGCTTGACAAGCGAACTGGAAACCTACTCCGGCACGGATGGGACAATGAAAGCCATGGAAAACCTGCTCAATGTGGCTTATATCTACCTGGACACGCCGGAAGATACGGACAAAATAGCGGAGGCGCTCGAAGACGTCAACCAGGAAACCCTGGAAGCCCAGAATGTACCGCAGGGATACAAAAAACTATACGAAAAACTCCTGGAGACCGTAGGCCCCTCCATTAGCGAAGCCTGTTACGAAAAGGGAAACACCGCATACAGAGCTGGAGATTATGACACTGCCATCACCGAACTGGAAAAGGCATTTTCCTTTGACGAAACCAACAGCGACGCCTTGTTTCTGCTGGGAAATGCCTACAACAGAAAAGGAGACAGCGAGAACGCCATCCGCATATACAACCAAGGAATCGAACTCTTCCCCAACACCGAAGGAGCCAGAAGAGCCAGAGAATCCCTTCGCGGTTTAGAATCCTAAGCACAAACTTACGACTCTATTTAAAGAATGAGGCCGCGCCAGACACACTTACTGGAATACAACGGATAAAGAATAACGAAAGACACACCACACAAAGGAGGACCACCCACGAAACAACAAAAACGTGGAGAGGGGCCTCCTGTACTTTTTTTCATAGCTACGAGCCGGGCGGTTCCGGGAGCAAAAGCAGCCGGAGGGGTGCTTGCACACCGCCGGCTGCTTTTGCTCCCGGAACCATGCGGCGACAGCCGCAAAGCGAAAGGCCGCAGGCCTTGAGCGGACCCGGCGGGGTTTCGGCCTCCGGATCCCCAGCAGCCCCACCCATTCCAAAAAGAAAAGGAGAAGCCATGGAAGAAGAATACAAGGTAACGGACGATTACCTCTGCATCAAAATGCCTGAAGAAGTGGACCACCACCGATCGGATGAAATATGCAAAAACACGGACCAATACATCCTACAATCCCAAGTAAACAACATAATATTTGACTTTTCAGATACCAAATTCATGGACAGCTCAGGAATTGGTATCCTGATCGGACGATACAAATTAATATCCTGCTTTGGAGGAAAAGTATACGCCCTCCACCCCAGCAAACAGATCCGCCGCATGCTGGAACTATCAGGCATGCAGAAAATCGTGGAAATCAGGGACTAGAACAAAGCGCGCCCATGGCGCGCAGACGGGAGCCAAATATGGATAATGAAATGAGAATGGAATTCGATGCAATTTCCGAAAACGAAGGATTTGCCCGGGTGGCTGTGGCCGCTTTTATCACCCCATTAGATCCCACCCTGGAGGAAGTGGCGGATGTGAAAACAGCCGTATCGGAAGCCGTGACCAATGCCATCATACACGGATATGCGGGCAGACAGAAAGACAAGCCGTGCAAAGTAGAGCTATCCTGCCGCCTGAACGGCAATGCCTTACATATTGAAATACGCGACCAGGGATGTGGGATAGAAGATGTGGAAAAGGCAATGGAACCGCTCTATACCACCCTTCCGGATGAGAACCGCTCCGGAATGGGATTTTCTTTCATGGAGGCCTTCATGGACGATTTGGAGGTGGAATCCGCTCCGGGAGAAGGTACCCTGGTACGGATGAAAAAGAAACTGGGCATCTAAAGCTTGAAACAGTATCGCAGAGAAATCCTGCGATGTGCGGAGGGCTAATCTTTGATTTGAGTGCGTGTTAAAGCACGCAGATGGGAACAAATATGGAGGTATCAGTACTGATTGCACAGGCACAGGCCGGCGACCAGGCGGCCAGGGAAGTACTGATTGAAGAAAACCTGGGATTGGTCCACCATATCGTTAAACGCTTTGCCGGACGGGGATACGATATGGAAGATCTGTTCCAGACAGGTACAATTGGCCTGATCAAGGCTATAGATAAGTTTGATTTGACCTATGACGTACGTTTTTCCACCTATGCGGTGCCTATGATCAGCGGCGAGATCAAACGCTTCCTGCGGGATGACGGTCCTGTGAAAGTGAGCCGTACTCTTAAAGAGAACGGCTGGAAGGTCAGACAAGCGGCGGAAAAGCTGGCGCACCGGCATGGAAGGGACGCTACGCTGGAGGAGATCGCGCAGGAGACGGGTATTCAGCGCGAGGATGTTGTGATGGCCATGGAAGCCAATGGAGAGGTGGAATCCATCTACAAAACCATTTATCAATCTGACGGCAACGAAATACGCCTTGTGGATAAAGTGGCATCCCAATCCCAGTCACCGGAATACGTCGATGAGGAAAAGGAGAAACTGTTGAATCATATGCTCTTACAACAGCTATTGGAAGGGCTGGAGGAGACGGAACGGGAGCTGATCCGCCTGCGCTATTTCGAAGAAAAGACACAGAGCGAAGTGGCGGCCGTGCTGGGAACCAGCCAGGTACAGGTGAGCCGGATGGAAAAGAAAATTTTGCTGCGGCTGCGGCAGGAGGTATAAAAACTGCCGGTTTCCATATTACTAAGGAAAATGGAAAATCTTTATTTATTTCCATTGGAAAGGCGGAGAATATGGCAGCACAGGAAACTCTTTATCTGAAGCTGGACCGGGATGTAGAGGTGGACAAGGACGAGGTGCAGCTTTCAGATCTGGGGAAGCTGGTATGTGAAAATCCGGACATCCTTGCCCGGGCAAAATCCCTTCGGATCTATAAATTCAAGGATACGAAACCGCAGCGCTGTGTAATCAGCGTAATGAAGATCATCCAGTCCCTGCAGTCCATGCATCCCGGCCTCATCGTGGATTCCATTGGTGAGACGGAGGTGGTAGTAGAAAAGGTGCGCGCGCAAAAACAACTGGGCGTGCCAGAATGGATTAAAATAGCCTTTGTTTCCCTCATCTGTTTTTTCGGGACAGCCTTTACGATCATGGCTTTCCATAACGATATCGGAATCAATAAAGTGTTTGAAAAGATCTATGAGATGGTTTCAGGAAAGCCCTCCGACGGCTTCACCATCCTGGAGGTGGCCTATTCCATCGGGCTGGCCATGGGGATCATCCTGTTCTTCAACCACATCGGCGGACGACGCATCACGAAGGATCCCACACCCATCGAAGTGGAAATGCGCATTTACGAGGACGATGTGAACAATGCGCTGGTGGAAACGGCGGACAGGGAGGGAAAGACCATAGATGTTAATTGATAAGATTTTTCTGGCGCTCGTCGGAGCAAGCGGCGGGCTATTGGTGTCTGCAGGTGTATTCACTGTTCTCATTTCCGTCGGGCTGGTTCCCCGTTTCGCGGGAAAAACCCATACCGGCAGGAAAATCTTCCTCTACGAAGAGGCGGTGGTCCTGGGAACCCTTTTGGGGAACGTTCTGAGCGTGTTTGGCTATGCCTGTCGCGTCGGAGAATGGATCCGGCAGAAACAGCCCTTCGGCGAGGCAGTAATCGGGCTTTGGGATGCGGTGTCAGCCATTTTCGTGGCGGTGTTTGGCCTGTTCGCCGGTATTTTCGTGGGCTGTCTAGCTCTCTCCATCGCGGAAATGCTCAATACGATCCCGATCTTCGCCAGGAGGATCCAGTTCCGCCACGGCCTGGGGATTGCGGTACTCTCCGTGGCTTTGGGAAAGCTGTGCGGAAGCCTGATTTATTTTTTTGCACACTTTTATCTCACAGGAGTATGAAGGTACGAAAATATAGATAAAAATTACTGTAAACTACTAAAGAAGCGAAAGTAAAGCGTGAGATGGATATTTCATGTTTATAAATGACTTTACGAGACAGCGTATACAAGCGGAAACAAAAGTTCACAGTAAATTGATCGTGCCCTTATTGGATCTGTTAGGATATCCCAACGATTTCAGCGCAGAAAATCCCCTGTGTATGGGTATGAAGGCAGTATAGCTTGAAAGACAAAAGTAAAAGATTTCGTCTAGTTTATATCCAATGACTTTTCTGTGCATAGAGGTAAATCGGATCACCGGAAAAATATCAGAAGCAAAAAAAGAACTATTGCATCAGAACGTACGTTCTGATATAATGTCCACAGATACATAAGACAGGGCATAAGAAATACAATACCGGCCCGGGAGGTGGACATGGCGCAGGGAATGCGTACTTATCTTGCGATAGATTTGAAATCATTCTATGCCTCTGTGGAGTGTGTGGAGCGTAGTCTGGATCCATTGACCACGAATTTGGTAGTGGCGGATGCCAGCCGGACGCAGAAAACGATCTGCCTGGCGGTATCCCCATCCTTAAAGGCCTACGGCATTCCGGGCCGGGCAAGGCTTTTTGAGGTGGAAGAACGGGTGAAAGAGGTCAACATGCACCGGCGGACGGCAGCCCCGGGGCATGTTTTTGCCGGCACCTCCCATGATGCCCTACAGTTGGAAAACTGCCCGGATCTGGCTGTCTCTTATCTTACGGCTCTGCCCAGAATGGCGCTCTATATGGAATACAGCACCAGGATCTATAATATTTACCTGAAATACATCGCGCCAGAGGATCTCTATGTATATTCCATTGATGAGGTTTTCATGGATGTGACACATTATCTGGAGACCTATGGACTTACGCCCCGGGAACTGGCCAAGAAAATTATATGGGATGTGATACAGACTACGGGTATTACCGCTGCGGCGGGAATCGGTACGAACCTCTACCTGTCCAAAGTAGCCATGGATATTGTGGCAAAACATGTCAAACCTGACCGGGACGGGGTACGGATCGCGAGGCTGAACGAGAAGAGCTATCGCAGGCTTTTATGGGAGCATCGCCCTCTTACGGACTTTTGGCGTGTGGGAAGGGGATATGCCAGAAAGCTGGAGGAAAACGGTCTGTTTACGATGGGGGACATAGCGAGGTGTTCCTTGGGGAAACAGAAGGATTTCTATAATGAAGACTTATTGTATCGCCTGTTCGGCGTGAACGCGGAGCTGCTTATAGACCATGCCTGGGGCTGGGAGCCCTGTACGATTGCGGAGATCAAGGCATATAAACCGGATGTGAACACTGTAGGATCCGGCCAGGTGCTTCAGCAGCCGTCTTCCTTTGAGCGGGGACGTCTGGTGGTGCGGGAAATGACGGATCTCCTGGCGTTGGGGCTGGTGGACAAAGGGCTGGTGACGGATCAGATCGTCTTAACGATAGGATATGACAGGGAAAATCTGGACAATCCGGAGATCAGGAAGCTTTATCAAGGGCCTGTAACCATTGACCGCTATGGCCGTAAACTGCCCAAATATGCCCATGGGAGCATCAATCTGGATCGTCTGACCTCTTCTGCCAGGTTGATCATGGATGCGGTGACACAGCTCTATGACCGGATTGCGGATCCTAACCTGCTGATCCGCCGGGTGAATGTGACGGCAAACCATGTGGTGGAGGAGAGTAAGGCTGCCTGCATAGGGGATACCTGGGAACAGATGGATCTGTTCACGGATTATGAAGCGTTGGAGAAGAGCAGAGCGGAAGAGGAAGCTGCTCTGGAGCGCGAGAAGAGGATACAGAAGGCTATGTTGAGCATCCAGAAAAAGTACGGAAAAAATGCAATCCTTCGGGGAATGAATCTGCAGGAAGGGGCGACAGCCAGGGAGAGGAACCAACAGATCGGGGGACACAAGGCATAGATGCCGCCTCAGAAAAGGCAGACGTTTGGCATAAAGGGAAGCGGCCGACGTACGAAAAAGAGCAGCGTCGGACAGAAGGGAAGGGATGCTGCCCGGAGGCAGAAGGGAGAAGAACTGGCGGTGGAGAAAAACAAGAAGAGCTTTGGCTATAAGGATATCATCGACTTGCCTCACCATGTATCGACATCCCATCCGCAGATGGTGAGGAAGAACCGCGCAGCCCAGTTTTTGCCCTTTGCCGCTCTTTCCGGCTATGAGGACGCCATCAAGGAGACAGGACGGCTGACAGAAGAAGAAAGGGATCTGGACGAGGGCGTGAGGGGATATCTGAATCTTAAGCTGGAGATGCTGCGGGAATGGCCGGAGGAGAGACAGGAGGAGGTACGGATCACCTATTTTCGGCCGGATGGAAAGAAACGGGGCGGCGCCTATGTTACGGTGGCCGGCTATGTGAAGAAGGTGGATGATTTTGAACGGGCCGTATTCCTGACGGATGGGACGAGAATTCCGGTGGACGGGATATCCCGGATCGAGGGGGAGATGTTTTCCGGACTGGAAGATTAAAATGACCGCCCGGTTCCATCCGCCTGCCGGTTTGATGCTTCGGCGAGGGACGGAACCGGGCGGCCTATGACAAACGCAAGAATGATCCTGCGGCCTGCTTTGATTTAAGGCTGTTTCCCGATATAGGCCAGGATTCCCCCGTCCACATAGAGGATATGGCCGTTTACGAAGTCGGATGCCTCGGACGCCAGGAATACCACTGGGCCCTGTAGATCCTCAGCCAGCCCCCAGCGGGAGGCGGGCGTTTTGGCTAGGATAAATTGATCGAAGGGATGCCTGCTGCCGTCGGGCTGGATTTCACGCAAGGGAGCGGTCTGGGATGTGGCGATGTAGCCCGGGCCGATGCCATTGCACTGAATATTGTAGGCGCCATATTCGGCCGCTATATTCTTTGTCAGCATTTTCAGCCCTCCCTTGGCCGCCGCATAGGCGGATACCGTTTCCCGCCCCAGCTCGCTCATCATGGAACAGACGTTAATGATCTTCCCGCGGCCCTTTTTGATCATGTCGGGAAGCACGGCTTTGGCCACGATAAAGGGGGCGCAAAGATCGGTATCGACTACCTGGCGGAACTGCGCGGCTTCCATTTCTAGCATGGGGATGCGTTTGATGATCCCAGCGTTGTTTACCAAAATATCCACAGCGCCGATTTCTTCCTTGATCTGGGAGACGGTATTGGCCACCTGTCGTTCGTCGGTCACATCACAGACATATCCATGGGCTTTTATACCACACGCTTCATAGGCCTGCAGTGCCTTGTCCACCTGTTCCCTGCTCCGGCTGTTAAATGCCACTGTAGCGCCCGCCCGGGCAAGCGCTTCGGCCATAGCGAAGCCGATGCCGTGGGAAGCGCCGGTCACCAGGGCAACCTTTCCTTCCAGTGAAAATAGATGCATCATGTCTTTCATGTTTCCTCGCATTCTGCCGCCGGAGGCGGCTCTTTCATTACGCGGCTATTTCAGTTCGGCCATGGAGATGGAGTCCATATCGTCAAAGGCCTGATTCTCTCCGGCCATGCCCCAGATGAAGGTGTACGCTTTGGTGCCGCTGCCCGCATGGATGGACCAACTGGGAGAAATCACCGCTTCCTCGTTCCGTACCACGATATGCCTGGTCTCCTCCGGCTCTCCCATATAGTGCATCACCAGGGAATCCTGATCCATGTCAAAATACAGATAGACTTCCATCCTCCGGTCATGGGTATGGCAGGGCATGGTATTCCATACGCTTCCCGGCTCCAAATGGGTCATTCCCATCACCAACTGGCAGCTTTCCACCTGGCCGGGCAGAATGTATTTGCAGATGGTTCTGTGGTTGGAATTCTCCAGATCTCCCAGTTCCACCTTGTTTTCATCCTTAATGAGGACGACTCCTTCTCCGGCTTCGCCTTCCGGCCTGATCAGTACGGTGGGATGGCTTTGATGGGCAGGGGTGCTGTTAAAATAGAACTTGGCCGGATTTTCGCAATCCTGGCTTTCAAATACGATATCTCTGGCGCCCATTCCCAGATACATGCCGTCCTTATGGCCGAGTTGCCAGGTTTTTCCGTCCACCAGGATTCGGCCTGGGCCGCCGATGTTGATAACCCCCATTTCCCTGCGTTCCAGAAAATAGGCCGCCCGAAGCTCCTCTCCCGCAGTGAGGGAAAGTGGCTGCGTTGGAACCGCCGCACCAGTGATAATCCGGTCAATGTGGCTGTAGATCAGTTTGATTTTACCAGGGATGAAGAGATCCTGAATCAAGAATTCTTCCCGCAGCCTTTGGGTTGTATAGTGTTTCACGTCCTTAGGTGAAGATGCCGTCCTTACTTCCATGTTTCCTCCCATTCCGCCGCGTAAGCGACATTTTAATTAGCTGGAACTTTGGGACGAATAACGTCCCAAAGTCCAAGATTGATATTTTCGAATTTTAATCTTGCTCCCATCTGCCCGCATAAGCGGGCATTCAAATCAGGGAGATTGAAAGCGTCCTTCTTTCAATCTTGCTCCCGTCTGCCCGCATAAGCGGGCATTCAAATCAGGGAGATTGAAAGCGTCCTTCTTTCAATCTTGCTCCCATCTGCCCGCATAAGCGGGCGTTCAAATCAGCTTCCTGTGCGGCAGGGCCTGCCGTAGACCTCGATCTGGGACAGGGCCGGAAACGGGGAAGGGTCGTCCGCCTTTTTCATATCATGCATTTCCAGCCAGTTGACCCGTTTCTCCTCAAACCGGATTTCCTGGGCCATTCCGCCCTTTTGCAGCTCCCAGTCCAATTCGCTGCCGTCGGAAAAGGTAAACGATACCCGGTTCCACCAGTTATCATGGGGAAAATCAGCCCTTGTATATAAAATTATGCGGTCAATCGCTACATCCGTCCCAAAATCGATTCGGAACTTCGCATCGTCCTGCCGATTGATTCCCCATGAACCATAGGGCCACTCTCCATGGCAGTCCGTGACGGTTATGCCGTCAATGGCGTTGCGCGCCGCAAAAACGGCCTCGTCTCTGGTCTCCACATTCGCTGTGGCATGGGGATATAGATTCTGGCTGTTGTTCTGATCATATATGTTGACGGCAAGGTTCCGATAGGAGTCTATCTCAAAATCCCTTGCGGCCCTTGCGCAGATCAGATGCTTTTTCCCCTGAAAAGCCTTGGGGGAGAGGCTGTCGCATCTTTCCCCGAAGGGTATGCGGAAAAATACCAGGCCAGTGACATAGACCAAGGTTTTTCCCAAAGCATCGTCGAATTGGAGCCAGATATACTGCCCGGTTTCAGAGGACTGGAAGAGGATCAGATCTCCTTCCTGATATTCCCGGGTGAAAACCAAACAGGCTTCATCCGTCCCCCTGCCAACCGCCAGGGTTTGGCCCCTGCCGTCCAATACCTTTAGACATAATTCAGACATGAAAACCTCCTTACCACAGAAAGAGCGCCTTATCCTTGAGACGCAGGATCGCTTCGATGAAATAATAGTCCCCGTAAATAATGGGCACTTCCGTATTTTCCCCGGAGGGATCATGATAGAAGAAGGTTCCTCCATCCACAATGGAATCCACTTCCGGATCCCAGTTGCTGAATTTGGCGTCGCAGGCTTTCAGGATGCGGATGGCGGCTTTGATGTACAGATTTTTTTCCAGCTCTCCCACATGTTCGGCCAGTTCCAGCAGGCCGCAGGCGGTAATCATACCGGCTGTGGAATCGTACTTCACAGGCTCTTCGGGCGCGCGGTAGTCTACCAGAGGGAGCCAGTCGGAAACGGCCAGATTGGAAATACAATAATGGGCGCACTGCTTTGCTGTATTCAGGAAGGATTCATCTCCGGTGTGCCGATAACTGAGGGCAAACCCATAGACGGCCCAGGACTGTCCGCGGCTCCATGCGGATCCCTTTTCGTAGCCCTGTCCGCCGGGGTTGTCCACGAATTCTCCGGATTGGGAATCAAATATCACGATATGATTACAGCTTCCATCCTCCCTAGCTATGTACCTTTGTGCTGTTTTCGCATGGCTTACGGCGATATGCGTAAAACGGGGATCTCCGGTTTCCCGGCTGGCCCAATACAGCAGAGGAATGTTCATGAGACAGTCAATGATCATCCATCCGCTGATATCCGCTCCGCTGCCTTGGAAACTTTCGTTCCACGCCCGGATATATTTGCCCACGGGATTGAACCGTCCGGCCAACAGATTGGCGGCATGGAGGGAACGACGCCTGGAATCCGGATTCTTCGTTTCCCGATAATTGATCACGGAAGAGGGCAGGAACATGAAGCCCACATCGTGGTGCAGCCCCTCAAACCCATGAAGCGTCTCGTCCAGCCGTTCTTCCACGCCCTCCGCCGCTTTCCTGTAGGCCTCCTGGCCTGTGGCTCCATACATTTGCCAAAGGATTCCCGGCCAGAAGCCGTTGGTCCAAAAATACAGCCCGCCGGGCATACCCAGATCCTGGTATCTTCCGTTTTGCGGGGTATAGGGGATATTGGACCCCACCCTGGCGCATTCCTTTTCCATTTTAATCAGGAGTTTTTCGTATACGCCGTCCAGCCACTCCAGGTCTGCCCCTTTTACATTGTAGTTTCCCATAAACAATCTCCTTTTTTCTTTATTTTATCAAATAAAAAATCCACCTGTTAGAAAAAACAGATGGATTTTAGTATAAACAAATGACTATTTTACAGAAGAGTGCGTCCAGGGAGACCTAAGCCTGCCAGGAAATCGCCGATACGGGGCAGGAATCGATGGCCTCCTGAACGGAGTCCTTATTTTCGGCGGTAGCGGGAGCAAAGGCCTCTGCCTTACCGCTTCCGCCCATCTGAAACACCTCCGGGGCTATACCGGGACACATCCCACAGCCGATACAGGTTAATTGATCCACACATGCATTCATATTTGCTCCCATCTGCGCGCTTTAGCGCGCGTACAACTCAGGAAGAGCGAAAGATCACATAAATCCTTCACCCTTCCTTTCGTCTGCACGTTTCTATGCGTGCGTATTTCCGGTTCTTTCTATAGTATGTACCCAAGATGAGAATATTATTCCTGCAAGGCAATGGTAAGACGGCCCAATGTGGCTATTCCTGGGAAAGGGCGCCGCGGGAACAGGAGATAAAAGAGCATCACATGAATAATAGTTTAAAGATAGAGTGACACTAACCGCACGAATAGAAGCTGTTATTTATGAGGGATTGACATTAGGATGGATGGGAGCTGTTGACGTACACAAAAACGTACGGCATAATTATAATAAGTGATAGATGAAATGGAGTTGATGCCATGGCCGCAATCAGTGTAACAAAGGCAACAGATGATATAGTAAATACCCGTTGATGGTAATAAAACAGCCAACCGACTATATTCATGAACAATCGCGGAAAAGTCATGTTCTCATCGTCCATTTCAAAATACGCCGCCCTATGTGGCCGTAGGATGCTGCGATTAAGATAAGAGAGAACATCCATTAGATGGCCAGATTGTTTTGGCTTGTGAAGGAGAAAATCAGATGAGTGAAAAAATAGTATTTAGCCGAGGTTCTTTTTTTCATGGAACAAAAGCGGATTTGAAAAGAGGAGATTTAATCATCACCGGAAAGAAAAAGAATTATAAAGATAATAGAAAATCTGAATATGTTTACTTTGCGGGGACTTTGGATGCCGCAATTTGGGGAGCAGAACTAGCAGAGGGAGAGGGGAAAGAAAGAATATACGTTGTCGAGCCAACAGGGGATTTTGAAGACGATCCAAATCTTACGGATCAGAAATTTCCTGGCAATCCAACAAAATCGTACAGATCAAAGCAACCGCTCAAAATTGTGGCAGAGGTAACCAAATGGGAAGGGCATTCCCCTGAAATGTTAAATAATATGTTGGAAAATCTAAAAAAATTGTCTGAAATGGGGATCAAAGCAATTGACTGATACATCAAAAGATACAAGCTGTTAACGGAAGACGGATTCCGGTTGTTTCTATAGTGTATTTGCAAAAAAATGGAAGATGCTATATGGAATAAGGCATTGCAGTCAATGTGAATTCTATATTATCTTCCTAAAAAAATATTGACAAACGAACAGTGTTCACTTAAAATGGAGTTGTTATGAACACTGTTCGTATGGAGAATAAAATGGCAAAAAAAGGACTGACAAAAGAAATTTTAATTAATACAGCATTGGGACAAATTGAGGAAAAAGGGCTGTCTGCTTTTTCCTTGCGCAATCTGGCGGCTTCATTAGGAGTACAGGTTTCATCGCTGTATAACCATATCCAAGGGCAGAACGATTTGTTAGAGGAGGTTGGAATCTGTGCCGTCAATATGCTGACTGGGTTAGAAGAAGCGGCAATTGCAGACAAGTTACGGGATGAAGCGCTCTTTTCGCTTGCTGATACCTATCGTCAATTTGCCAGAGAGCATACAGAGCTTTACCGCATTATCATGGGTGTACATACGCTTGATATCCCGTTATTGGAATCGGAAGCAGAAAAGATAGCAAAGCCAATCCTGCGTGTTATTTCCGATTATGGTATAGAAGGAGATCTGCAGATTCATTATCAACGTTTGCTAAGAAGTGTTATGCACGGATTTTTTGCACATGAGAATACCGGTGGTTTTTCTGTTTCTGATATTGATAAGGATACCAGTTATCGGTTTGCTATCGAGTGTGTTGCCGTTCGGATGAAAGCAGAGGAGGATGTTATCCATGAAAACAGATAATACGGAGCTTTTTGAACAAATGCCAGTTTCAAAGGCAGTTATAACGCTAATTATCCCCACGGTTATCAGTCAAATCATAACGGTCATTTATAACATGGCAGATACTTTTTTCATTGGACAGATGAATGATCCAAATCAGGTTGCAGCGGCGACACTGGCAATGCCGCCTTTTGTTATGCTTACGGGAATTGCAAATTTGTTTGGAATAGGGGGTTCCAGCTTGATTTCTCGGAGCCTTGGAATCGGAGATCAGGAAAAAGCAAAAAAGTGCGCTGCCTTCAGCATATGGAGTGCGGCTGCTGTTTCCTTTATTTATGGTGTTGTAATGTATCTGATACGCCCGGTTATCTTCCCATTACTGGGCACAGACGCGAATACATACGGCTATTGTTCTAACTATGTATTATGGACGATTACGATTGGTGGGATACCTACTGTATTGAATGCGTGCCTAGCACACCTTGTCCGGGCAGAAGGTTATTCTAAAGAAGCCAGTTTTGGTGTGGCTTTAGGTGGCATTTTGAATATTGTTTTTGATCCTCTTCTGATTTTTCCACTAAAGCTTGGTGTGACAGGGGCTGCCATTGCCACTATGCTTTCCAACGTGATTGCCATGACATATTTTATCTTTCTTTTACACAAAAACAGTGGGCGGACTGTCATTAAATTTTCGCTAAAAAACTATTCCTTGCAGCAGGGAATTCCCAAAGAAATACTGCTTGTCGGTTTTCCGAGTTTTGTAATGATGCTGATGGGGGTCCTCTCAAATACTGTACTTAACAAGATAGTAGTTTCATACTCCAATCAGGCGATAGCAGGTATGGGAATTGCGAAAAAGATTGATATGCTTGCGTTTGCCATTGCAAACGGAACGACACAGGGTGTACTTCCGCTGATTGGTTATAACTATGCCTCAAACAAATGGAAGCGTATGCGTTCTATCATTAAAACTGCATTTATATATAGTGTGGCTGTTGCTTTTGTGGGGGCAGTATTGCTATTTGTCTGCGCTGTTCCAGTGGTAAAGGGATTTATTGACGATGCAGAGACGGTTGCATACGGGCAGCATTTTCTGAGGATCATATGTATTACCTGTCCAGCAGTTTCTGTAACGATGATGATTATCTCTGTTTTTCAGGCTACAGGGCAAAAGACAAGACCAATGGTTTTGTCATTATTGCGTAAGGGCGGGCTGGATGTTCCGTTTATGTTTCTTATGAATGCAGTGGCCGGCGCAGACGGTATACCGTGGGCAACTCCGATTGCGGACAGCCTTGCAATGGGTATGGCATTGGCTTTGTTTATTCCGTATAGGAGACAGATAAAGGAAACTATGGAGAATTTTTCGGAGAAAGAATGGCTATAGAATATTTTGATGGTAGAAAAGAAGATCGGAATTGTTTGGATGTTTGTGGTGATCCGATTATAACAAAGATTCCGTGTTATTGCATTTTTTAATGATGCAGAATGTGACGATGCTAAAAAGTGGGGGAACCCAAGCCTCCCACAAATTGACAACCATATCAAGGGCGTGCTATAATGTCGCCAGATAATTCGGGCCTGTAGTAAGGCAAAATAGCCATCCACCAAAGCGCTACACTGTGGATGGAATAACGTATTGGGATATATGAGGAAAGAGAGGAATAGATGAAATGCCGGCGTCAAAGTTACTGATGGATATTGGGGACAGGCTTCGGGAGCGTAGGGAGGAAATGAAGCTTACCCAGAAGGAGGCAGGCAAACTGCTGGGCATTTCAGAAACCTTTTACGGAGAGATAGAACGAGGCAACAAACGCCTTTCCATCGAGAGGATACTCGAGGTGGAAAAGAAAATGGATATGGACTTGACTTATCTGCTGACCGGTGAGAAGATTACTTCACGTTTTATGATGGATGTTTATAACAAATGCCCTGAGGATAAACGGGATCTCATGGAAGAACTGCTGATAGAGATCGCCAAGCTGTATCAATAGGGGAAAATGGGAACAAAGTTGATGTAACCTCCCTGATATGAAAGCGTGCAAAAGCACGCAGATGGGAGCAAGGTTGAAAGAAGGACACATTCAACCTCCCTGATTAGAGAGCGTGCAAAAGCACGCAGATGGGAGCAAGGTTGAAAGAAGGATGCATTCAACCTCCCTGATTAGAGAGCGTACAAAAGCACGCAGACGGGAACAAGGTTGAAAGAAATATTCTTTTAACCTCTTTGGTTTGAGCGCCTGCTAAAGCGGGCAGACGGGAATAAAAATGGAAGAGAAAATAACCATTGCTGTGGCCGGTACAGGTTACGTGGGATTGAGTAATGCGGTCCTTCTGGCACAGCACAACAGAGTATTTGCAGTGGATATTCTGCCCGAGAAGGTAGACCTTATCAACCGCAGGCTGTCACCGATCCGGGACAAAGAAGTGGAAGAGTATCTGGCGGAAAGAGAATTGGATCTTACGGCTACCACGGACGGCGGCCGGGCCTACAGAGAAGCGGATTTCGTAATCATCTCAACGCCAACCAATTATGATTCGGATATGAACTACTTTGATACTTCTTCGGTGGAAGAAGTGATTGAAACGGTACTCCGGGTAAATCCCGAGGCCGTCATGGTCATTAAATCCACGGTTCCCGTGGGGTATACGGAGTCCATACGGAAAAAGTACGGCGCAGGCCGGATCCTTTTCAGCCCGGAATTCCTGCGGGAGGGCCATGCGCTGTATGATAATCTCTATCCGTCCCGCATCATCGTGGGAGTACCGGCGGGAGACGAAGAGATGGAGGAAAAGGCGCGGCAGTTCGTGAACTTATTAAAAGAGGGCGCCATGAAAACGCAGATCCCCACGCTGGTCATCCATCCCACGGAGGCGGAGGCAGTGAAACTGTTCGCCAATACCTATCTGGCCCTTCGGGTATGCTTCTTTAACGAACTGGATACCTATGCGGAAATCCACGGGCTGGACACCGGTCAGATCATCCAGGGCGTGGGGCTGGATCCCAGGATCGGAAGCCATTACAACAATCCATCCTTTGGTTATGGCGGGTATTGCCTGCCCAAGGACACGAAGCAGCTTTTGGCAAATTACAGGGATGTGCCTGAGAACATTATTGAAGCGATCGTGGAGTCCAACCGTACCAGAAAAGACTTTATTGCGGATCGGATCCTGGAGAAGGCGGGTTATATCCGCCGCAAGAAAACGGGAGGAAAAAGTACGGGCAAGCGTATGACCATTGGAATCTATCGCTTGACCATGAAAACCAACTCCGATAATTTCCGCCAAAGCTCCATTCAGGGTGTGATGAAACGTTTAAAAGGAAAGGGAGCGGAAGTGATTCTGTACGAGCCTGCTATGGAGGAAGAAACGTTCTTCGGCACCGAGGTGGTGAGAGATTTCGCGGCGTTCACCCAGCGCAGCGACGTGATCGTAACGAACCGCTATTCTTCCGAACTGGAGCCGGTGTGGGACAAGGTGTATACCAGAGATTTGTACCATAGGGATTGAGAGTCCAATCAGGAGTTTTGTGATATGAGCGAAGGCCGGGCTGAAGCAGGGTTTCCATTTTTCCCCTTGAAAAGGGGAAACGACTCTGCTTTGGCCCGATTTCTCATTCTAGTGGTATCTGGAATTTAATTTTTGATCCAGGAACGCCTGTCAAATTTTTCTTCGCAGTATTTACAGCGGTAGATCTCTTTTTTCTCGTCAGACAAGGTGAAGACATGGGGAAGCCCCTGTTCAATGGAAGTGATGCAGCGGGGATTATGGCAGTAAATGATGTTCCGGATTTCTTTTGGAAGCATCAGCTCTTTTTTCTCCACGATTTCTCCGTTTTTAATGACGTTTACAGTGATATTGTGGTCGATGACGGCGAGTACATCCAGATCCATCTGGTCCACGTCGCATTCCACCTTGAGAATATCCTTTTTGCCCATCTTATTGCTTCTCGCGTTTTTGATGATCGCCACAGGGCAGTCCAGCTTATCCAGCTGGAGGTGATGATAGAGTGACAGGCTCTTTCCTGCTTGGATATGATCAAGAACAAAGCCTTCTTCGATTTTTCCGACATTTAACATGTATTTACCATTCCTTTCTACGGATTTTCATTCAATATGATTCGGCCAGCCATAGCGGTTCTTCAGGCGCCTGCCCAGTCCAGCAGGGTAAGGATCAGGGCCATCCGCACATAGACGCCGTACTGTGCCTGTTTGAAATAAACGGCCCTGGGGTCATCGTCCACATCCACGGAGATTTCGTTCACCCTGGGAAGGGGATGGAGTACCAACATATCCTCGGAGGCCAGCTTCATTTTGGCTTTGTCCAGAATATAGAAATCCTTCAGGCGCACATAATCCTCTTCATTAAAAAAGCGCTCCTTCTGGACTCGGGTCATGTACAGAAGGTCAAGGCGGGGAAGGATTTCCTCCAGACGGATGACTTCCTCATAGGGGATCCCCTTTTCCTTGAGCATTTCCGTGATATAATCCGGTACGCGCAGCTCCTCTGGAGAGATGAAAAGAAAACGAATGTTGTCGTAGCGTACCAGGGCATTGATAAGCGAATGCACGGTGCGCCCGAATTTCAGATCCCCGCACAGTCCGATGGTTAAGTCGCTAAGGCGTCCTTTCAGGCTGCGGATGGTCATCAGATCGGTTAAAGTCTGAGTGGGGTGCTGATGACCGCCGTCGCCTGCGTTGATGACCGGGACGCCGGAATAGGAAGCCGCAACCATGGGGGCTCCTTCCTTGGGATGACGCATGGCGCAGATATCGGCATAACAGGAAATGATGCGGATGGTATCCGCAACGCTTTCCCCCTTCGATGCGGAAGAAGAACCGGCATCAGAAAAACCGAGTACGCTGCCGCCCAGATTGAGCATGGCGGATTCAAAACTCAGCCGGGTTCTGGTGCTGGGCTCATAGAAACAGGTCGCTAGCTTCTTTCCCGCGCATGAATGGGCATATTTGGGCATATCGGCTTCCATATCGCGGGCCAGCCTGAAAAGCTGGTCCAGTTCCTCGACGGAGAAGTCAAGGGGGTTCATCAGATGTCTCATAACGGGTTTGCTCCTTTCTGTGTCCGGAACCTTTGCATACCGGCAGGGAAGGGATGTCCTCTCCTTCGAGAAAAGAGATTCTCCGGACAAAAGAAAGGATGCCGTGCCCTGCACGCCATCCAAAAGAAAAAGAAAATCGAAGAGAAAACAATTTTCCCTTCGACCATTTTCCTGATGTTCATTATGAATTTAGAGAGCATCTCTTTTCCACGCAGGATCATTCTTCCCATTGCCGCTCCGATAAAAATGATGGATTCTGTTGTGTACCGTTGCCGCCCTGCTTTTTGATATTCAGCTTGAAACGAACGGCATCGATTGACTCTTGGCACATTATAGCACAGGCCGGAGCGGGATGCAACCTCCAAATCATCTCCAAACTGTTACTTGAACTTTGCGGCGGATGATAGTATACTACAACAAAAAGCGGCTGCATTTCCCAAAGGAAAGGCAGGATGCAAAAGTAGAGGTCGATATGAATACGAATGAAAATAAGAATGAAATCATGTTCCAGGAGAAAAAGAGATGGCTTTTCCTAGGTCTTCCTTTTACCTTTACGGTCTATACGATTAAGGCGGATATGATCACGGTTTCGGAAGGGTTTCTGAATAAGAGGGAAAACGACTGCTACATGTATAAGGTACAGGACGTGGAGCTGCTTGCCTCTTTTGCGGAGCGGATCGTGGGTATTGGGACGGTGAAGTGCTATACGGGAGACACCACCAATCCGGTTTTACTGTTGACGCATGTAAAAAACGCGAAGGAGATCAAGAATTACATATTGGAAGCTTCGGAGCACTCCCGGCTGCGCAGGAGAACCATGAATATGCTGAATATCGGGGCGGAAGGCGCGGATGAGGCGGAGGACGACGGCTGAGCGGTTTGATAGATATTGTTGGTTTGCCGACAAATCCGAAACCTCTAGGCAGAGGACGACGGCCGGTTTATCAGAGCATAAGGGAAAAGGGTTGCCGGGATATACGCGGCGGCCTCCGGAGGGTGGCGAAAGGTGCGGAAAGAAATTTTCTGCATCTTTTTCTGTATGGGTTTGCATCGGAAAGCAGAGAGGATCTATTTTAAATTTTTGCTGTGCCGCAGAAATGCGGCGGCTTGGAGGATTCGTATGGAACTGGATATGACAAAGGGAAGCCCCTTTCGGCTGATCGTTCGATTTGCCATTCCCATCATCCTGGGAAATCTTTTTCAGCAGCTTTACAGCATGGTGGATACCGTCATCGTAGGGCGTTATGTGGGGGTGAAGGCTCTTGCCGCCGTGGGCGCCACGGGAACGATCACTTTCCTGATCATCGGATTTCTGCAGGGGATGACGACGGGATTTACGGTGTTGACGGCCCAGCGCTTCGGCGCCGGGGACGGCGAAGGGATGAAAAGGAGCGTGGGAAGCGCCATTGTGCTTTCCGTGATCGTAACGGTGGCGATGACGGCGGGGAGCGTGCTGGGCATGGACTGGCTGCTTCGCGTTATGCAGACGCCGGAGGATATCATGGATATGTCCCGCACCTATATCGTGATCATCTGCTGGGGGCTGGGCTGTACCGCGCTTTACAACCTGATTGCAAGCATTCTGCGGGCCATAGGCAACAGCAGGGTTCCGTTATACTTTCTGATCCTGTCGGCATTTCTGAATGTGGCGGGGGATATCGTCTTGATCGTATATTTTCGCATGGGTGTCGCAGGGGCGGCTTTGGCAACGGTGGTTTCCCAGGGGATTTCAGGGATTCTCTGCCTGGCCTATTTGGTGAAAAAGGTGCCCATTTTGTCGTTGGAAAAGGAGCATTTCCGTCTGGAGAAATGGTGCGTGCGTAACCAACTTTCCATTGGATTTCCGATGGCGCTGCAGTTCGGCATTACTGCGGTGGGAACGATCCTGGTGCAGGTGGCGCTGAACCTCCTGGGCTCCACGGTGGTGGCCTCCTATACGGCTGTTTTCAAGATAGAGGGTTTGGTTTTGCAGATGTTCCAAGCGCTCGGGATGACCATGGCAACCTACTGCGGGCAGAACCGGGGGATCGGAGATTTGGGACGGATTAAGAAGGGGAGCAGGATCGCCTTTGGCATCTCCACGGTATATTCGGTGGCCATTTATGTGATCGTCCTGGTAACGCTTCCTGCGGTTATCGGGCTGTTTATCACCGGAGATGTGACGGATGTGCTGGGTTATTCCAGAACATATATGACGATCAACGGCGTCTTTTTCACCACCGTGGGTATGATCTTCATCTATCGGAACGTGTTGCAGGGTTGCGGTTATGGATTCTGGCCCATGATGGGAGGCGTGGTGGAGCTTTTGGCCCGGGCTGTATTCGCCATCATCGCGGCATGGAAAAGGAGCTTTATCGGGGTCTGTACGGCGAACGCCAGCGCTTGGTTTGCGGGAGGGATCTTCTTATACGTTATATATCGTCTTCTGATGCGGAAGATGGAGCGGGAGAAGCGTGAATAAATCCGCGCCCAGGCATGTAGATGGGATCCCCTTATTTAAGTGCGCGCATTGTGCGCAGATGGGAGGAAGCATTGCTCTTTCAATCCTATGAATTTGCCCTTTTTGTGATCTGTGTCCTCATCCTGTTTTATGCAACGACAGGGAGAGGGCGGGCTGCTGTGTTGCTTGCGGCCAATGCGGCGTTTTTTGGCTATGCGGCTCCCGGGGCCGTGGTGTGGCTGGCGATTACCGTCCTGACCACGTATGGATGCGGGCTTTTCTTGGATAAAAGAAAAACATCCGGCAAGGCGCTGGCTGCCGGATGCATTATATTGAATCTGGCCCTGCTCGCTGTTTTCCGGTATTTTCCTGTATGGGAAGGAATCCTGAACGGCTTTTGGGGCGGTGGGATACGTAGAGTGCGCCTGGATGTGGCCTTTGACTGGGGATGGGTCGCACCGTTGGGAATCTCTTTTTATACGCTGCAGGCGGTGGGATATCTGGCGGATGTGGCGGCGGGGAAGTATCCGGCGGAGAGAAACCTGATTCATTTCGCCGTATTCGTGTCCTTCTTTCCGAGTCTCTCCAGTGGGCCCATCGAAAGGGGAGATCGTTTTCTGCCCCAGCTGAAGCGGATCTGCGGGGCAAAGCGGAGGGAATTGTGGGATTATGACCGCACGGTGGCCGGTCTGATTTCAGTGCTTTGGGGATTTTTCCTGAAAATGGTGGTGGCCGACCGGGCGGCGGTTCTGGTGGATCATCTTTACGGCCTTTATGAGAATACGGACAGCTTTACCATGCTAATGGCGGCGCTTTTCTATTCCGGGCAGATTTTCTGCGATTTCGCCAGCTATTCTTGCATTGCCGTGGGGGTGGCGCAGATGATGGGATTTTCCCTGATTCAGAATTTCCGCCAGCCCTATCTGGCAGCGGGATTCAAGGATTTCTGGAACCGGTGGCACATTTCCCTGAGCAGCTGGCTACGGGATTACGTCTATATTCCTCTGGGCGGAAACCGGCGTGGGATGTGGCGAAAGGAGCGAAACCTTATGCTCACCTTCCTGGTCAGCGGGATTTGGCATGGCGGCGGGATCCAATTCCTGGTCTGGGGAGCGCTGCATGGCGCCACTCAGGCGGCAGAGGACGTGGCGCGGCGGATTTTGGAGCTGTTTGCCGGAAGGAAGGCGGGAACCGGGAAGGCCAAAGGAAGCGTCCGGCGGCCGGAGGAATCCGGGAAGAGGGGATTGGCGTCCCGTCTTTTAAAGGGACTGGGCCGTGTGTTCTATGGCCTTTTTACCTTTGCCGTCATAACGGTTCTGTGGATCTTTTTTCGTTCGGAATCGGTGGAAATGGCTCTGGTATGCCTGGAGAACCTATTTACCAAATGGCAGGGGTTTTTGGTAGCGGATCAGCTGATCTTTGTGATGGGGCTGGATCGGACGGAATTTATAATAGCTGTTTTGGGGTTCCAAATTGTGCTGCTGTTTGAACTGATCAGCGAGTGGAAGAAGAAACCCGCAGCAGAATGGATCTATGCTTCCCCGCTGCCGGTGCGTTTTGCGATCTGCCTGTTTTTGTTGGGGACAGTGTTTGTATTTGGAAAATACGGGGTCGGTTTTGACGCCTCTGATTTTATTTATATGGGATTTTAGACAGGACTGTATATTTCCTGTACAGATCATATGAAAACAGGAAGGCTGTCGTGCACCTGGCGTCGCATAGCGTCATGGCCCAACAGTCGTCTTATAACCGGGATTTGTGTCCGTAGAAACGGACAGGAAGGGTTTCATGAAAAAAGGGATCCGGGCAGCCGCCTTTGTGCTGTTGGCGGCATTCATGCTCCATACGTTAAATGGCATCTTATGTGTCAAATCCGTGAGCGGAATCGATCAGGCAAGGGGGCTTTATGCGCAGCCTAGGAATAAGGTAGACGTGCTTTTCCTGGGGAGCAGCCATGTGCACTGCAATGTGGATACCCGTGTGCTGTGGGAGGAACAGGGGATCGCGGCGTATCTGTGTACCACAGCGGAGCAGCCTATCTGGAACAGCTATCACTATCTGGTGGAGGCGCTCAAGACGCAGAGGCCTGAACTGATCGTTCTGGATGTTTTCACGCCGGCTCGGTTCCGTGAGGATATTCAGGAAAATTGGCTGGCGGAGAATTTAGAAGGGATGCGGTTTTCCTGGAACAAATATGAGATGGTGAAGGCGAGCTGCGATTCGGATCAGCTATCCTGGCTGATGGGTTTTCCCAGATATCACGACCGGTACGCCAGGCTGTCCGAGGCGGATTTCGGCAATTTTATCTGGAACCGGAGAATGCAGGCGAGTTGGAAAGGATATGTGGAGCTCCATACCCATGCGCAGATGACGCAGCCGGATATGAGCGGTGTGACGGAAAGGGCGCCTTTAACCGAAAAGGCGCAGCTCTATCTGGACAAAATCATCGCATTGGCGGAAAAGGAGGGAATACCGCTGATGCTTTTAAACGGGCCTTATCTGGTGGAGGAATCCGACCAGTTCATATTTAACGAAATCGCGGCGCAGGCGCAGGAAAGAGGGCTTGCTTTCCTGGATGTGAACCAAGAGGAGATTTACCGGGAGATGGGGCTGGATTTCGAGATCCATTTTGCAGATCATGCCCATTTAAACGCGCAGGGCGCGGCGCTGTATGCCAGTTATTTGGGAAAGTGGATTCGAATGCACTACGAAGTGTCGGACCGCAGGGGGCAGAGGGGCTATGAATCCTGGGAGGATCAGCGGGTAGCCTATATGGAGCCGCAATGAACGCATAAAAGGTCGGGCTGCCGCCCAATGTCATTAAGACAATCGTTTCTATAACAAAGAAAAAAGCCCACCTGCCATATCAAAATAGGCAGGTGGACTTTTTCTATACTAAAATTTTTTCATAGACATGATACCACTTTAAGCCATACAATTCTTCTAGTCCTAAATCAATAGTCCCACGATATAAAAATCCACAGCTTTCATATAAATGTATAGCTGAAGAATTTTTCTCATACACATCAAGCCGCACTGCTCCTACTCCATTTTCTCTGCCCAT
>CANSTU010000016.1 GCA_947650005.1 uncultured Lachnospiraceae bacterium | reverse complement strand
GTGTTACCGCCGTGAAAGGGCGATGTCTTAACCGCTTGACCACGGAGCCGTCTCTTTACAGGGCTTCCCGCTTCGGTCTTCCCTTTCCTGTCCCCAATCTCCTCATGGCAAAGCATAGTCTATAGCGCTTATATCCTGAGTGGTGACCTGACGGGATATATATTATCATAAATATACCTGTTTGACAAGGGGGAAATTTCATCTTTTCTGTCGGAACTTTTATCATGAAATTGTCGGTTGTAAAAAATATAATATCTTCATATTTTTTTAAGAAAAGTACAAGCTAGAATTCAAATTTGGAAAGCCTTTATCCGGTAGAATAATGACCAGACAAGAGCTCTTATGATGCGCTCTGGGAAAGGAGTTGTTTCATTGCTATGAAAGAACGAAAAAGGCCATCTGTTCACAGGCGAAGGCGGCGCAGGAAACGTCGGATATGGCTTCGCCTGCTTCCCCATATTGTTCTATTGACCGTATGTCTTACAGTTATTTTATCCATTACCGGCAGCGCATTTTATCAGAAAAGCGTTTCCGGTGAAATCGATCCCAATGGAACCATCTCTAATATAACAGGATTGGAAAGTCCTCTGGCCAAGATGAACGATCCTCCAAACGATAAAACGCCAACGGAAATAGAAGGCGCCGATACTCCGTGGTATCTCACACTGGTAAATCGTCAGAACCCACTCCCGGAAAATAGTTGGAATGATACAGTTCATCTGGTGGATGTACCTGGCGGCGAAAAAGTGGATGAACGGATCTATGGCCCGCTCATGGAGATGATGGATGCCGCAGAAGAATTAGGGCCGATCATCGTTTCCGGCTACCGAACCCAGGAAAAACAGCAAAGTCTATATGACGAAAAGATCAGAAAGTATCGGAATCAGGGTTATTCTGAAGAGGAGGCTGTACAGCTGGCACAGCAATGGGTAGCCATACCCGGAACCAGCGAACACCAGTTAGGCCTTGCCGTGGATATCAATGGAGCCACCTATGATATTTATCTCTGGCTCCAAGAAAACAGCTATCAATACGGCTTTATATTCCGTTATCCAGGCAATAAAACCCACATTACCGGCACGGCAGAGGAGGTATGGCACTATCGCTATGTGGGGAAAGAGGCCGCAGCCGAGATTTACGAACGTGGAATCTGCCTGGAAGAATATCTGGAAGACTCACAGGATCAAATCTTCGGCACACAAATTCCGCAGAAATGAAGTTTGTAAAAATAGGGTCAGAAATCTAAAAACAGATTTCTGACCCCACGTTTCTATTTCTGGTTTTTGTTCCAGGACGTCCGCTTCCGGCTGCCCATATCGGTCATTCCTCAGGAACCGCTATGCTGCAGCTTTGCACGGATATCCCTGACATGTTCCGAGTCATCGCCGAGGGCGTCCATCCTGGCCACAAGCCGGCAGCGCATCTCATCGCGTATCCCGGCATATTGGGGCAGGCGGATCAAATTCTGCCGTTCAAAGGGATCTTCCTCCAGATCATATAGCTCGTGCACGTCCCCTTCCGTCGCGATATATTTCCAGTTCTCATAATATAGGACCCGCTGTGCTGCCCGAATCCCAAAGTGTCCGAAATGCTCTGCCAGGAGATCTTCCCTGAAACCAGCGTTTTCACCCCGCAGCAATCCCGCCAGGCTCTTTCCGTCCATATAATCCGGTATCGTAATCCCTGCTGCCTGCAGCACGGTGGGGGTAAGGTCCAGATTGCTCACCAGTTCACCACAGGATCTGCCAGCTTCCATCCCAGGCCAACGGATCACCAGCGGGATATGCATGACCTCCTCCATCATGTCCCCCGCCTTGTCCACGAGCCCTCCATGGCTGGCCAGCGCATCACCATGATCCGCCGTATAGATGACGATCGTATTCTCCGCCAGCCCCTTTTTCTCCAACTCATCCAGCAGTCTTCCCACAGCCGTATCGATATAGGAATACTGCTCATAGGCATATTTCATCAGCATCTGCCAGTCTTCCCAGGAATGGAGCGGATTTTTCTCCCAGATTCTTTTCTGGAAATCCTGTACCATCCCCGCTTTTTCGGTTGGCGGTTCCTGGAAAGAGGGATATTCCAGGATTTCCTTTTCATCGATCAGATCCTTCATTTCCCAGGGAACCTGATATGCATGATGCGGGCCCCACATGTCCACACGTACTGCAAAGGGCTGGCCTTCGGCCGCACATTCTTCCATCCACTCAAGCGCGGCGGACGTTAAGAAATCCGATTCGTGCACTCTCCCTGTGTCCTTTAAGATGCCGCCAGCGTACATGTTGAAGTTATCCGTCTCTGTCAGATCGTATTCTCCGTTCTCATACCTCTTCTCGCTGGCCACATTCCCTTCTTTCAGGCCGAAACCGGTAGCCATACCCCATTTCTGTTGAAAAATCGGATTCCCATAACCGTTTTTCTGAAGGTACTTCTTGTATTCCGGTGTATGATACGGATTTCCGTAGCCCTCCGGATAGAAGCCCTCTATCCCTTTTTCCGCAAAGTTCTCATACCCGCTATGATTTTTCCCAAAATGCCCTGTCCGGTATCCCGCCTGTTGCAGGTAATCTGTATAGAAGGGAAGGCCCGAATCTGCAAATTCCCCATTATCCAGCTTTCCATGATGATGGGCATAGACTCCCGTCAGCATGGAGGCTCTTGCGGGCAGGCACAACGGATGGACGGAATGGCAGTTGGTAAATTCCATTCCCTCCCGGGCCAATCTCTCATAAGCGGGCAGGATCGGCCTTGCCCCCTCTGTTTTCTTATAATGCCGGAACGTAACATGATCCAACATGATCCAAAGGATATTCCATTTCTTATTTTCTCTCATTATAACCCTCCTGCCTGCTTCAGCAGGCTATAATTCAGGATCGTGAAATCGGAGATTTCACGTTAACTCCCGGCCGCCAGCTTCAGCTGGCATACTATTCAAGATCGCAAAAGCTGAGATTTCATGTTAACTCCCGGCCGCGCGTCACAAAACTCCGGTTCTCTTTTTTTGTACCTTTTTTCTTCGTACCATACAAGAATCATGGAGTCCTCCAAAAGGATTCCAGGATTCTTCCTCGTCTGATAGAATATAGGAATAAGGAAGATTAACGCACAAAAGGAGGAGACCTATGCAGCAAGAAATGTTTACCAACCCCATCCTGGACGGTTGTGCCGATCCAGATGTAATCTGGCACGATGGCGTCTGTTATCTGTATGCCACCAACACAGACAGAAAGGAAGACCAGGAAAAAGGCTTTAAGGTGTACAGCTCAACGGATCTGGTGCACTGGACGGACAGAGGAATGGCGTTACGGGCAGCAGACTCCTGGGGAGAAGATCAGTTCTGGGCCCCGGATATCGTCTATGTGGATGGCCTGTTCTATCTCTCCTATTCTGTGGAGGAGCACTTGTGCATAGCCACCAGCGCTTCGCCTCTCGGCCCCTTCGTGCAGAAGGAGAAGAAGCCCCTCCATGAGGACGTCAAAGAGATCGACAGTCACTTTTTTCAGGATAAAGACGGGACATGGTATCTGTATTTCGTCCGTTTCTTTGAGTCCAATCAGATCTGGGGAGCGCAGATGACGGAAGATAGAATGGGGATACGGGAAGAGACCTTAACCCAGCTCCTGATCCCGGATACTCCCTGGGAATGCAACCAATGGCCGGTAAACGAAGCCCCCTATATGATCTATCATAATGACCTATATTATCTCACCTATTCAGGAAGCCACTGCCTTTCCAATTATGGGTCCGGATACGCGGTCTCAGATTCGCCCCTCGGACCTTTCACTAAGTATGAAGGTAACCCCATCCTACGTTCCAATGACAGGGTACACGGCGTGGGCCATCACTGCATCACTAGCTCACCGGATGGCAAACAGATGTTCATTATCTATCATAGACATTACGATTTGACCAAAATGAACCCCCGCCGTCTGTGCGTGGACACGCTTCATTTCGAACCACAGCAGAGCGGGCCGGACATCCTGGTAGTGGACGGCCCCACCACAAAACCCCAGGCAGTACCGGTCTTTCGTCCATAGCTTCCTTCTGCCATGCTCCTGCTGAGTCTGGCCCATGAAGCAGCTCTTCTATCTTCTCAAATCGGCTTCTTTCTGACTGTATTGTTCCGGCCGTCCGGCGAATCGCCGGACGGCCGGAACCTCCCTCTTGTCTACTCTTTTTTATGCATGGAAAAATGGGAATGCAGCGCCACTGCGCACCCCCCTGTCACCAGCAGGAGTACCAGGCCATAGAGAAAATAGGTTCCCAGCAGCCCAATCCGATCCCCAAGCCAGCCTCCCACGATGTTGCTGAAGGTGCACGCGATCCCGGTCTGTACCATATAGAACAGGGACTGCCCGGTCCCGTGGAGCTCCTTAGGCAGGTTCTGGTTCATAAACATAACGCAGCTGTAATACATAATCATATAGCTCATCCCCTGCAAAGACTGCCCCAGAAAAATACCCGCTATGCTCCCAGTAAGGGGAAGCCAGATCCGTACCGACATTGCCCCTCCTGCGATAAGGAGAAGATACTCGATCCGCACTTTTCTGGACAAGTACTGGATACCTAAAAGAACAGGAACCTCACTCAGGGCGGAGACACACATCAACTTTCCGATGGTTCCGTTATCATACCCCATGTCAGTGACTACTAGGCCCAGGAAGGAACCATAGCAGCCCAGGACGATCTGGAAAATGCAGGCATAAAACAGGATGAACACGATCTTCCGGGAGCGGAAGATGGACCACACATTCACCTTCTCCTTTTTTCCTCCCTCTTTTCTTTGCCCACCGTTCAAAAGGAAGGTAATACAGAACATAGCGCCCCAGGCCAGGGAAGTGATTTTAAAAGAAGCCGTGGGCGCATTTTTCAGATACATTCCGGCGAAGATGACCGCTACCGAGTAAGCCAGCGTTCCTCCTAGCCGGATGCTGGAGAACTGTAAGCCATGCTCCATGGCCATGTCCACCACCATTGAATCCCCGATGGGGCCGATGGCACAGTTGAATAGGCTGTAGAGGAACACACAACCTGCAAACATGGGGAAGGTATGGGCTCCATAATAGCACAATACGGCACCCATGGAGCCCAGGAGCGCAAAGCGCAGCACACGCATATGCCGTCCTGTCCTATCGGAAAGGATTCCCCACATCGGCTGCATCACCAGGGCCAGCATAGGGCCTATCGCGGACAGCATCCCGATCTGGCTCACGCTCATCCCCTGGGATCTGTAATAGACCCCGATATAGGCGCCAAAAGTGGCGCCCGGTATATAGAACAATGCGTTGAACGTAAACAGAATCCAGAAGATACGGACCGCCTTTTTGTCGCTGCGCATGGGAACCTCCCCTTAGTAGATATTAGGCATATCGGGCAGGTCGATCTGGATATCCAGATAACGGCAAGCCTCCTGAATAATCTGTGTATAGCTTCCATGGATTCCCACCACATGGTGGATGTAGGGGCCAAAGATAAACTTCTTCTCCCACTTCACCCAGTCGTCCGTCTCGACCCAGAGATAGTTCCCGTTGGTGATAGGACCGTCCACTCCCTTTGCCTCTCCGGCGAACATATAGTATTTTCCGTCAATACCGTCGAAGCGCAGTACCGTGACCTTACCGCCCTCCAGCTCATAGAAACCTTTACCCTGTTCGATGATATACCCTTCAACTCCTTTTTTCTTCAGGCGCTTCGCAAAGGAACCACAGTGCCAGAGCAGCTCCGCATTGTCGTTCTCCGGATGGCGGATGGTAAGATCTGCCACAAAGGAAGGGGTGGTATATCTGGAAGCTGCAACCGCCATAACAGAAGTGATCGCCGCATGCACATCATTCTCGCAGGCCGCCGGAATCCCTCTGTCGTTCAGATCACCCAGGATGAAGCAAGGCGATACCCCGTATTTTACGCGGAACAGATTCCAGCACTCGCAGGAAATGGCATTGCAGCAATTGTCTTCGGCAAAATCCATCAAAGCCAATTCGATGGCAGCCAAAGGATAGCGCTTTTCCCCCAGCCGGCTGATGTCCAGCCCTGCATCCACTAGATCCTGGAGCAATGCCTCCATCCGGTCTTTCTCACCGGCAAGGATCTGATCCACCATATCCAAGATAACGGTGGGCTCTCCAGGTACAATCTCGATATCGTACTTTTCCAAAAGCTCCGATTCATTGACCATCACGCTCAAAAACTCCTTCGGACGGCTGCTGATCCTTGCGATCCGAAGCGCCCGGAAGGCCTTGACCACGTTTGCTGCGGCTAGGAAATCCTGAAGCCCGTGTACCAGGATATCACTGTCCAATGCGCAATTCTCAATATAAGAGAACTTCACACCGTAGTGCATCAGCAGCTTGGTGGTGGCAAACATTCCGCACTGGCTGTCGGTGGGTCTCCACTCCAGCCCATTGGGATAGCCGTCCCTGGGACCCCAGATCAACACCGGGAGCCCCATGTCCTTGGCAAGCCTTCCCACCGCTTCCTCCTGCCCGAAATTGCAGTGAGGCACGATCAGGGCATCCACCCCTGCTGCCGTCAGCTTCTCATAGGCAGCCTTCACGTCACGATAGTGCATGAGCATGCCCTCTTCATTAATATCCTCGATCCCCACGATATCAAAGTCGAGTTGCTGAGCCAACTCATAAAATCTCTTTACCACCGCTTCCTTCTGTTTGGTGGTAATCTCATTCCTAAATGCCTCTCTCCTAGTCGGAACCAGCCCGATCCTCAGCCGTTTTTCACGATTTTTCATTGTCGTTTTACTCCCCTCTGCCTGCTTAGGCAGGCATTCTATTCAGGTCTGCCGATAGCGTTCTTCTTTCGGCTTTCTTTCCTCTGCCTGCTTAGGCAGGCGTTCTATTCAACTGCCGATAACGTTCTTCTTTCGGCTTTCTTCCCTTTGCCTGCTTAGGCAGGCGTTCTATTCAACTGCCGATAACGTTCTTCTTTCGGCTTTCTTCCCTCTGCTTGCCTTAGCAGGCATTCTATTCAAGACTGCCGATAGCGTTCTTCTTTCGGCTTTCTTCCCTTTGCCTGCTTAGGCAGACGTTCTATTCCGATCTGCCGGAAGAGCTCCTCTTTCAACTTCCGCTTCTAAAGGTTGTTCCGGTAATATGCTAGCCTCTCCATGGCCTGCCTGTCATCGATCCTTCCGGTCTCCATGAATATGCGCACCGTCTCCCGATCCGGAATGCCTGTCCGTCCTCCAATGCAGGTGCATTTGATCGCGGATACCGCACTGGCAAACCTGGCACATTCCGGTGCGCCCATCCCCTCCAACAGCCCCACGATATAGGCCCCGTGAAACACGTCTCCTGCTCCTGTGGTATCCCTCACCTGTACCGGATAGCACGCAGTTGTGAAAAAACCATCCTCTGCGGTCATCCCCACGCTGCCCTTGCTGCCCAGAGTAATGATCACAGTGGAAGGGCCCGCCGCCAACAGCCTTCTGCAGCCTTCCTCATAGTCCAATTCCCCGAGCATATCCCGGTAAAAAAATTCTGAAGCGATGAATACATCCAGGAAGGGCAGAAGCTTCACGATCCCTTCCTGGTAGTGATCCGCATCCATCACGGTAACGATCCCGTTCTCCCGGGCAAAAGCGGCAGCCGCTGCGCTGGCCGCATTTCCGTTCTCCAGATGCAGGTAACGCGCCTTCTTCAAATAGGCATAATCGATCTCCTCCGGCAGAAGTTCTCCGGCCGTTCCCGGCCTTCCGATGAAAATCCTCGTCTTGTGCTCCTCCTCCGACAGGGAAAGGCAGAAAGGGCTGGAGGTTCCCTTTTCCCCCACCACCAGAGCCGAGGTATCCACCCCATTGTACCTAAGATCCTCTGTCACGAACCTTCCTCTATGGTTCTCTCCCACCTTAGCTATCATTCCGGCGCTCCGGCCAAGCCTTGCCACGGCTACCATTGCCGTGGCCACCTTGCCGCCTCCCTGATAGAAGGCCTCATTCGCCGTGGCCGCACCATCCAGTTCCGGCATACGGCTCACGTTCATCACCATATCATATATGGGAACTCCAATCCCCACTACATCCATGTCTATACCCACGCCTTTCCTGTTTTGGGCGCTCTTCCCCAAACGGGAATAGGCCCGGATCCATAAGCTTAAAATGCTCTTCCTTCATTTTATCAACTATTCTGCCCAAAGCGAACGGTATCGCCCAAGGCTTCTTTACAAAGCAATATCATTTCGATCGACATTGCCATTCTCACATCCATGTCCCTTTTTGGTCTGCCCGCAGCCCGAACGCCTGCCCGGCCATCCTTTTACAGACTGAAATGCCCTGGATTAATCCTTGCAATCCTGCCGCGAACGAAATCGATGACCTCTTCTCCCGCTTCCTTATAATGATCCAGCACAAAGCCGTCTTTGCCCATATGCGCTGCCACACTCTTCTTGCACTGCTCGAAGAATTCCGTGCCTATGTTCACCTTGTTGATGCCGTACTTCACAGACTCAATCATCTGCTCCGCAGGGATTCCTGAGCCGCCGTGCAGCACTAGGGGCGTGGAAATCGTCCGATTGATCTCGTCCAACCTCTTTATGTCCAGATGGGGTTCGCACACATAGTGGCCGTGGCTGTTCCCGATCGCCACAGCCAAAGCGTCCACTCCCGTCTTTTCAACGAAATCCTTTGCCTGCTCCGGCCTGGTATACAATTCGGCATTACAGAAATCTTCTTTCCGGCTCCCCTGTCCCACGGTCCCAAGCTCTGCCTCCACATCCACGCCCAACACATGGGCGCATTTCGTCACCGCAGCCGTCACTGCCAAATTCTCTTCATAGGGCTTGGCAGAGCCGTCGTACATGACGGAAGGAAAACCGGCGGCTATCCCTCCCACTGCTACCTCATAGGCCTTGCCATGATCCAAATGCACGCCCACAGGCACGGATGCATTCTTTGCTAAATCCATAGCGATAGCCGCCATAGTGGTGAAGGGGATGAAGTGGCTCATGTCCGGGTAGAACATCAGCAATACCGGCATCTTCTCCCTTTCTGCCGCTTTTACCACCCACGCTGCGGACTGATAGTCGAAGACATCGATTGCAGCCACTGCAAAGCGGTTCTCATCCGCCATCTTGAGGATATCCCTCACTTTCATGGATCCCATATCATACCTTCCTTTCTGCCGTCTTCGGCACTCCTCATCATAATCTTATCAGGCATCGGCCTTTTTCGTCCGACCTATCCCGTGGAAACACGCTTCGTCACATCCATGCTCTACCAGCAAGCCCTGCGCACCGGAAGCGGGTCGCAGGTCTGGGCCATGCGGTCACACATGATCTCTAAAAGGCGCAGCTTCACATCCTTCCAGCCTTCCTCCCTGTAGTGGTTTATTCTCTCTAAGGGCTCCTGCGTCAAATCGTACAGCTCTCCTTCACAGCCTTCCTCTCCCGGCTGCTTATGCACCTTCACCAGCTTATACCTTCCGTCGCTCACCATAGTGGCAAAAGCCAAAGGCTCCCGGTGGTTAATGTTACTGTTGTAGTATTCGCAATAGACGCTGTCCCGATGGGCATGAAGCGCTGCCTCTCCAGTTAACAGCTTCCAGAAAGATTTGCCCTGAACCCCTTCATAGCAGGCGATCCCGGCCGCCTCGCACAACGTAGGCACCAGATCCGTAAGTTCTACCAATGCCCTGCTGCGCCTGCCTGCCGGTATCACCCCGGGCCAGCTCATGATCAGCGGCACATGAACGTTATTTTCATAGAAATATGGCCCTTTGAGATACATGCCGTGATCTCCCAGGTTCTCTCCGTGATCCGAATGGAACAGGATGAGCGTATCCTTCCTCAGTCCCGTTTTCTCCAAATAATCCAGAATCCTTCCCACCTGATGATCGATCAGATCCACCATGGCCCAATAGGCTGCCTTGATCATGCGCCTGTCATGGTCGTCCATCTCGGTATAGGCCAGATATCCCTTGGTATCATAGGCTCCTTCGTGATCCTTCTGCTGGAAGATGGGTTTATCACTCAGTTCTCCCTCCTCATACTCAGGCAGAGGGATCTCATCCAATCGATCCAGATAGGGCTGTAGATACTCCTTTGGCGGATCGAAGGGATGATGGGGGTCAAAGCAGTTGAGCGAAAACATCCAGTCCTTCCCAAATACCCTGGCCGTATCGATGAAACGGATCGCTTCGTCCACACACCAGGCCGTCTGATGATACGGTTCCTCCATCCCGGTCTGTACATAGCGACAGTCCTCCCGATCCGGAGTCACATAGTCCTTCCCCTTCCCGATCAGAAACTGCTGATACCCGTTGGTCGGCCAGTTCGTTCCCCCATGGGGCTGAGGATGATGGGACCAGCTGAAAAAATGATAGCCATCGTCTATTCTAGGCTCAGCCAACCTGCCCGTTTCATCGTGACATGATGACAGGTGCAGCTTTCCGGAAAGTCCGCAGAAATATCCTTCGTCTGCCAGCATCTTCGGAAAGAGTCGCTCTTTCCCGTCAATATCCTGTCCGTTCTGCCTGGGACCGCAGGTCCTGGGATAGCGTCCTGTGAGGAAACTTCCCCGACTGGGCGCACACACGGGACTTTGACAATAAGCCCGTTCAAAAAGGATCCCCTCTTCTGCCAGTCGGTCCAGGTTAGGAGTATGTACCCATCCATTCCCATAACACCCCAGCGTATCGTACCGCTGTTGATCCGTGCATATCCATAATATGTTCATCCTAGGCTCCCATCTGCACGCTTTAGCGCGCATACAAAGTCACAGGGACTGAAAGCGCACTTCTTTCAGCCATATCCCCCTGTATATCGCAAGCAGCGCGGCACCTCCGCCCATACCCGCACCTCTCCATCCAGATACGCTGTACCTGTCCTTAAGGTCATTATATGATCTACCTAATTTTTTTCAATCATTTCAATAAATGATATGCATTTTGTATGCCATCTCCAATCTTAATACAATTTTTATGTATTACTATCTTGCATTTATCTGCTTTCCATCCTATAATCTCAGTAATGCAGGGAACGAACCGTTCTCTGCCAAAGTTGATGTGCACGCGGACTGCATCGATCCGTGAAGGGAGGCAAAGGACTTGGATAATGACAAAATAAAACAACAGATCACACTCGATCTGTCCGACATCGAGAACACGGCCCACATCTGCAAAGCCCTGTCCTCCGAAACCAGGCTTGAGATCCTGCGGTGCCTGGTCTCCAAAGCCATGACCATCAGTGAGCTTGCGGAGCAGTTCTATCTGCCCATGTCCTCCATGTGCCTGCACATCAAGACACTCCGGGAAGCCGATCTGATTTCCGTAGTACCCAAACCCGGGATCCGAGGCTCCCAGAAGCTCTGCGGAATCAAGACATCCCGCATTAATCTGGATCTTTTTTCCCATATGAGTAAAATCGTACACAAGCCTCCAGTCTTTGTCAATATGCCCATAGGCCACTATAGCAACTGTGAGGTACATCCACCCTGTGGCATCGCTTCAGCCGACTCCTATCTGTATCAAGAAGATACACCATACGGCTTCTATTCCCAGGACAGGACGGACGCCTCTCTTCTGTGGTTCACCAGCGGTTATCTGGAATATCAGTTTTCCAACTATACCCTGCAGCAGGATCAGGTCGCCCAGATTGAGTTTTCCTTTGAGGTATGCTCCGAGGCCCCTGGTTATAATAATAACTGGCCATCCGATATTACGTTTGAGCTAAACCATAAGCATATCACCACCTTCCGCATCAAGGGAGATTATGGCGGAAGAAAGGGGATCTACAATCCTTCTTGGTGGAGCGATTCCCTTACTCAATTCGGCGAATATAAGAAAATTCTCGTCACCCACAACGGATGCTTCATGGATAATCAGCAGATATCCGAAGAGACCATCGACAGCCTGAGGCTTCTGGATGATTACTTCTTTTCTTTCATCCTCCGGGTGAATCCGGACAGCCAACATGTGGGCGGTATCAATCTGTTTGGAAAGCATTTCGGCGACTTTGCCCAGGATATTGTCATGAAGGTAGAATATGAAAATACTGGCGCTTAACTTCCTGCATGCCTGCCATGCGGCGTCTTCCTTGCGCCGTTTGACGCACAAGCAGAGCGGATTGCGTACCTCGGTGTAATCCGCATCCGATACACGGTAGGCACGCCGTATACCTTGTTGCATCATCCATATCCGTCATACTGGCGCGCTGCATAACTCGTTACGTAATCCGCATCCGACATACTGCACAGCGCGTTACAGATAGCGCTTAGCGATCTATATATGCTGAGCAATCAAACAAATAGTTAAAGCGCCTAGCGCTTAGAAAGGATCCCACATGTTCCGACAAGAAGGTACGTTTGTTTCCATCGTCAACCGAATCGCCGATATGGTAATCCTCAGCGTCCTCTGGTGCGTCTGCAGCCTGCCCCTCATCACCATCGGCGCTTCCAGCGCAGCTTTATATCACACCATCGTCAAGGTAATCCGACAGGACAGGGGCTATGCCTTTTCCACCTTTACTGCGTCTTTTCGCTCCAACCTGAAGCAAACCCTGGCGCCGACCCTTCTCTATCTTGCCGTCTTCGGCGCTTTGGGCGCCGCCTGTCTTGTGTTCTGGGAAGATACTGACAGCATCTTGGCATCATCTTATGTGATGCTTTCCATGATCTTGCTCCTGCTGTCTGCGGTTGCGTTCCTCCATACCTTTGCCCTGGTCGGCCGATTCAACTTAAGCAGGCGGGAACTGTTCACCGTCGTCAGCCGGCTCAGCTTCCGTCATCTCTTCCGCAATATCCTTCTCCTATGTATGCTCCTCTTTGCAATGGAGGCAGCGATGTACTATCTTCCCCTCCTGTTCATCCTCCCTTCCGGTTTCTCCTTCTTTGGCTCACTGATCCAAGAGCCCCTGTTTTCCCGATATATCCGGTTTGAGGATGACTGGAATACAGACGTGCTTCATCGGGAAGACCTTCCCTTTTCCGGAAAGGGTGCCAAACAAGAAGAGAACTCCTGAAGCGGCAGAAAACTGATACACCTATCCCGACAGAAATATAAGAAAGAAGGGTTCATCATCTGTTAACCTGGCGACGATGACAACCCTTCTTTTTTTATAGAGAATCAACAGATCCCCGATAGGATGATCAAATCCTTAAGGCGATTTGTTGAATCCTCAAGGCGATTCATAGAATCCCTTTTCCTTTATTTCGTAAGTTCTACCTTCAGCACATCCCCGTCTATCATCATCTCGTCAATTCTAGCGGAACGGGCATCTTCGGATAGATTTACATCTCCCATATCCCTTCCATGATAGACAATATAACACTTGCCTCCGTCAAAGATCACACTGTTATGTCCCATCCCCTCGATCCAGTCTGTATTGCACAGCAGAGGAGCATAGGTATTCTCATCCGGATATTTCTTCCAATCCAACGTCCGCAGATCCGCATCCTCCGGGCCGTGGGCCACACAGTACCCGATGAAATACGTAGGATTCGTATGGTTGGCGCCGGAGAACATCAGGAAATGGGTCTGGCCCACGTGGAAATAAAATGCTCCTTCCACCGTATGCCAGTCTTCCCCTTCTTTAAAGCGATCCCGCATATAGATTTCTTCATCCAAAGTGGGACGTACCACACAGACCGGCTTTCCTTCCATGGTAAGAGGATCCGTCATCCTGTCGCAGTAAATATGAGTGCCCACACGCTCTGCTTCATAGATATTCTGACAATAGAAATGATAGATCCCGGAACCATTCACCACAACATGAGGATCAATGGAAAAGGGCGGCATCAGCTTCTTGATCGTCTTGAAAGGTCCATGAGGCGAATCCGCCACAGCAACGCGCATGGTATGTCCATGTTCATCCTCTGAATCCAGATCCCTGCTGGAATAATACATATAGTATTTACCGTCCATCTGGATCACACAAGGAGCCCAGCAGTTTTTCTGGCCGGTCATATCGAGACAGATCCCCTCATATTCCCAACCGTCTAACAAACTGTCGCTGGAAAAGAGCGAAGGCCCATTGGATCCGGTGGCATAGATATAGTATCTTCCATCGTCCGCCTTGATCATATACGGATCCGCCTGACCGAGCGGAGCTGTATCATTCGGTTTACGTTTATACAGTTTCATGTGTCTTGATCCCCTCTAATAATTATAAATTTCTTTTTACCCTGCTGTCAGCATACTTTCTGCAATAGTCTTTCTATGCTTGCATAACATAACTTTCGCAGATTCCGCCTATTTTACGGAACTATCGATTTGGCCTTCGATGATATACCTCTGTAGGAATAGATACATCACAATAACCGGAAGCAGGCCTAGAGCACAGGTTGCGCAGGCCTTTGGCATATCTCCTGCACTGTTGCCGCGGCTGAATGCCGCTTTGATCACCAGGATAATGGTGAATTTGGATTTATCCTGTAGTAAAAACATGGGCATCAGGTAGTTGTTCCAGGAACCCGTTGCCGCCATGATGATACGAGTTACCGTTACTGCCTTCAACTGCGGCATGATGATCGTCAGGAAGGTGCGTATCACGCCAGCGCCGTCGATTGCAGCCGCCTCATCCAGGGCCACCGGAATGGAGATGATGAAGTTCACATACATGAACATGGTAGCCGGGATACCGCCCGCCGCAGACAGCAGGGCCAGGCCGGTCAGGGTATTGCTCAATCCCATCTTAACCATCAGGGAATAAGTACCCACCAACAGGGCGATACCAGGAATCATCATGACCAACATGTTGATCTTACGGATCGCATTGTTCACTGCGCCACTACTCCTGGCGACACCATAAGCGGCCATTGCCGCCACAATAATCTCTAAAACTACGGTTTCCACGCACAGGATCAATGAATTCTTGAAACCGATCCATATATCTCCTGCTGCAAACACATTCTGGTAATTACCAAAATACCATACTTCAGGAAACGCGAGGTTGTGGGCAAAATCCTGCAGAGTCTTAAAAGAACGAATCAGCATGATATAAATGGGCAGCATATAGACCAGCACCAGTACTGCCGCCACGATATAACACCACCAGGTGGAATGGGTATTGGGGCCTTTGCTCGTTTTGACCTTTTCCATTAATACTCCACCTCCCTCTTTCTGAGCCATGCATTGATCGGCAGCGTGATGATCATAATCATAAAGAACATAATAACGCCCACCGCGGATGCATATCCGGCCTTCTCATCGTTGAAATACAGCATCTGGATATAATAGGACAGGGACATGGACCTCCTGTTAGGCCCACCGCCGGACATAGCCACGATCACCTCGTACATCTTAAAACCACCGATCAGATTGGTCACAACAGCTGTTGTGATAGAAGGGATCAGCAGCGGAATCGTGACACGCATAAATTCCTGCCAACGGTTGGCTCCATCCAGCCTGGCCGCTTCCTTATACATGGCCGGAATATTCTGCAGGCCCGCCAAATAGATCAGCATACACAGTCCCATATACTGCCAGGAATTTGCCAGCGTGATGATAATTGTTGCGGAAAGTCCGGTCTCCATCCAGTAGATCGGAGAGACCCCAAACCAGCCCAGGATCTCGTTAAATACGCCGTTGTCCAGATCCACGAAGAAACGCAGGATCTGGCCCATGATAAATCCAGATATCATGATAGGCATGTAAAGGATCACCCGTACGCCGTTCCTGCCTTTGAAGACCTTATTAAGGAACAACGCCGTGGAAAGACCCAGGATATTCTGCAGCAGGGTAGAACCAAAGCCGTAAATCATTGTATTTCTGGTAGAACTCCAGAATACATCATCGGAAAACATTTTGGTAAAGTTATCTATCCCAATGAACTTCATCTTCTGTGAATAACCATTCCATTTGAAGAACGATAACCTCAGACCGTTTGCCAGCGGAGCACCGATGAACCAAAGCATCAGTATGATTGCAGGAACAGTCAGAGCAAGATATATCCTCTTTCTTTTCTTCAAATCAGTACCCCCTTATCTCAAATATATTTATTAAGCCCCATAAAAATCCTTCTTACAGCCCGGACAGGCCGTGCCGCCCTATCTTCCCATGATAGAAAAGAGGTGAGGCGGCGAAGCCACCCCACCTCTTTTTGATCACGAAAGAATATACTCAACCTTCCTGTGCCGCTTCGTAAAGATCCACATAGTTCTCTTTCATGTACTCCACGGTGGCTTCCTGTCCCGCTTCACTGGCATCCTCAAACAGCATGTTGGAGGCATTGCCGGCGATCGGCCACATTCCGGAAGGCATATACTTCCTATCCCAGAAGTTATCATAGAAAATCTCGCGATCCGCGCACTTATCTTTCATTTCCTGGAAGGTCTGCTGGCCCATGCCATCATCGATCTCCATGCAGGATTTCAGAGCAGCAACCTTACCGGTAGCCTGGTTCATCTCATTTGCAATCTCGGCTTTAGCGAAGAATGCAAGGAACGCCTTTGCAGCGGCTTCGTTGGAAGTGTCCTTCCAGATACCGAAAGCATCGCCTTCACCCACTGCCACGTGCTGCACACCGTTTTCGGTGGAAGCAAAGGAAGGAAGGAATGCCATCTTCACATCGGGATTCAGGGTCTGTGCGGTAACGATGATGCCAGGGTCATTGCCCAGGATGAAAGCGGACTTGCCGTCTGCAAATCTCTCGGCCAATGCATTTGCATCCATGGTCAGGATATCTTCATAGAAGTAGCCTTTGTTGATCCAGTCAGCCATGGTCTTGATTAGAGAGTTCTTATAGGACTCCCAATCCCAAGTGCCGTCCAGCTGAGCCGCACCGTCTTCTGCCATCTCTCCTTTATAGGTCACGAAGGTTCCTGCATAGTTGGTCATCAGACCAGGATTGGAATTCATACCGAAAGGAGTATATCCAGCAGCTTTGATCTTCTCACAGGCAGCGGTCAGATCGTCATATGTATTAATCGTATAAGGATCTACCCCTGCGGCTTCGCAGACATCCAGGTTTACCAGAGTCGCGTTAATCAGCTCGGATATCATCATGACATAGATAGAACCGTCAGAATCCTGAATAACGCCCAGCGCGGATTCGTCCAGATCCGCCACCCAAGACTCATTCCTCAGATCCATCAGATATTCTTTGTAACGAAGGATGGACCAGCCATGTGTCTGCCAGATATCAGGCATCTCATTGGCCGCCATACGGGTCTTCAGGGTAGCTTCGTAATCATCGCCATACTCCGCTACGTTCACGGTCACACCGCTTTCCGCTTCGAACTTATCCACCAGTCCGTTGAAAGTCGCAAGTTGGTCGCCGGTATATGTAACAGCGATCTCCAGGGTAGCTCCTGCCACATCACTGGATGCTTCCTCATTATCCCCCCCCTCCTCATTTTCAACGGGAGCCTCCTCTTCACTAGCTTCAGATACTGCTTCGGACTCCGCCGGCGCCTGTGACTCAGAAGAACCAGAAGAACTGGAATTTCCTCCACAAGCCGCAAGAGACGATGCAAGCACTGCAGCCATGACAAGAGCAACAATCTTCCTCTTCATACAAATCTCCTCCTTTTTGATGTTCGATGCAAAACCCTTCCTGAGAATCCTGCATCCTGATTTTGATCAATACAATATAATTGTATCAATACCGCTTTCATTTGACACTTTTTGTCCCCAAATGCTCTTTTTCGTCCTTCTATTTTGACGATTCTTATAGACATTGTGTCAACTTAAATAAACATTACGACCAAGACATAGTACTATAATCTTCGTCATATTTATTATTTATAGATTTATTATATAGATTATTGACTGTTATTTATTATAGTAAAAAATGGATGGTATGTCAATCATTCCTGTGCTTGCCTCAGACAAGGCTATGGCAACGTCACTTTTCACGGGCGAGTTCTTGGCATGTATGTAAAAGTAATATGCCTCCAGATGCATAAAAATTTACACAAGTACCTAACTTGTAAAACGTATTAAGCCATGTTAAAATAATTTCTGCAATAATTCTTTATCACAGGGGGCGCATTATGAAATCTCTAGTCAATCAAAAACTTGCCACACGTATCAGTATTATTACTACAGCGATTACCTTTGTGGGAATGCTGTTGCTCTGGTTCATTGTATCGAGCCGAGTTGCCTCTATGGTTGAAAATAACATTACCAATCAAATGATCGACGCCGTAGAATCCAGAGCTTCCATTATAAACGATTATGTGGCTGCTGCAGAGGAATATATGAAGGCCTTTGCACTGAGTAGCGAAGTTCGTGACCTGCTTGCCAATCCGGAGGATCCCGTTCTATTGCAAAACGGCCAGCAATACACGGAAGATTTTGCTGCCGTCAAGGGTATTTTTGAGGGATTGTATATCAGTACTCCCGATACATATGTCCTAACACATACTTCCCAGGGAGCGATCGGTATAACCACCCGGAGCGGCGAATCATTGGATACGTTCCGCAATACGATCCTGGCCCAGCCGCAGCTGACCAATCTGGGAATCATGAAGTCTCCGGGAACCGGAAGTATGATTCTTTCCATGTATTATCCGATTTTTGACGGCCAGAATTGCATTGGCTATGTGGGCGCCGGCGTGTATGCCAGCCGTTTGATGGATGTATTGCTGGGTTTGGATATTCAGGGCCTGCCCAACAGCGAATACGTATTTTTAAACGCAGAAACCGGAATGTATCTTTATCACCAGGACGAGGCTCTGTTAAATACACAAACGGCTGACAGCGGTTATCTGGAAATCCTTCAACGCATTAAAGAGGATGGCAGCACACAGGCTGGAACCTATTCCTACCGGGATGAAAATGGAGTCAATCAGTTGGTCGTATATAAATATCTGAAAGATCGAAATTGGGTTTTCATGGTCCGCGATAATGCTGCAGAAGTCTATGGAGAAGTGGTAACTGTTCGCATTACGGTAGGTATTCTATGTGCGGTGGTAACGGCAGTCATTATACTCGTCACATTGTTTATCCTACACCGGGAAGGTAAGGAGCTTATGGTCGTGGAAAAGGCTATAAGCCGCCTCGGCAATCTGGAACTGTCCGTGGACCGGGAATTGGAATCATTTTATGGCAGAACGGACGAAATCGGCATGATTGCGCAGACGATTCACCACGTATGCGACTGCCTTCGAAAGACGATCGATGATATCGGTCGAATCTTAGGGGAAATGGCCGACGGCAATATTTCAGTGGATGTGGAAAGGAACGAGGGATATTATATCGGGGATTTCAAAGTCCTGTCTGAAAGCCTGAAAAGTATCCGCACTCATCTAACAGATGTAATGCGCAATATTTCCTATATTGCAAATCAAGTGGACAGCGGCGCGAACCAGGTATCCGCCGGCGCCCAGGCATTGTCCCAGGGAGCCATGCAACAGAAGGATTCCATCAATGGACTGGCATCCAACATCACGGATATCACTGCGCAAATCCAAAACAGCACCGTCCGCTGTGGTAACGCCAGTGATTTAGTGGACAAAGCTACCGGTTACGCGGCAGAGGCCGATACAAAAATGGAACAGCTGTTTACTGCAACCAAAAACATCGATCAGTCCTCTGCACGGATTGGCAGTATTGTAAAAACCATTGAAGATATCGCTTTCCAGACGAATCTTCTCGCCCTGAACGCTGCAGTTGAAGCCTCCCGGGCCGGATCGGCAGGGAAAGGGTTTGCAGTCGTATCCGACGAGGTCAGAAATCTTGCCGCCAAGTCCGCCCAAGCCGCAGAAAATACGGGCACATTGATCAGCCGTTCCATTCAGGATGTAAAAACGGGTACGGAGTCCACGAGCCTGGCCATTTCCGCAATGCAGGATATCAATGAATGTATCCAGTCGATTAAAACGCTGATGGATGAAATCTCATATGCCAGCGTCCAGCAATCAGAAATGATTGTTTCCGTGGAAAACAGAGTCCAAGAAGTTTCCAGAGTTATACAGGCCAACTCCGCTTCCGCAGAAGAGAGCGCGGCGATCTCCAGCGAATTGTCCAATCAAGCAAGGACGTTGAATCAGCTGATCGGCCAGTTCCGTATCAAATAAACGCCGCATAGAGAGACAACGGCTGCTACAATCTAACAGAGTCACAAGATATCCAGCCCAGGAATACAGGATATCTTGTGACTCTGTTAGATTGTTGGCTTCGCCCGTGGCACAGGAAGGGCCCCGGCAAGAAACCGCTATTGCCTCAGGTTGGCCACATTAGGTCATGATGTCTCATTCATCTGTTTCCGTCACAACCTCGACAAATTTTTTCATGAGAGGAATATAAGTGATCAGGAAGACGAAGACTGCGAGGATTCCGGCCTTCTTTTTATTCTTTGGCGGTATCTGCATCCCTGCCAGAATTCCCATGGAAAAAAGACAGAATTTCAGCATAGCCATCTCTTTCCAGCTGCTTTTGTGTAAATACCTGTCTGCATAGCAAAATAGATTCTTCATAAAAAATCCCCTTTCACCCTGGTTTGTTGATGGTTTCATTACTCACTTTTCAGCGGCCACAGATCAGTTTTTGATGGCCTGCTCCTCCGTCTTCAGATTTTTCAGAATTTTTTCAAGCCCTGTCTCCAGATTTATGATCTCCTCATCCGAAAAGCCTTTATAAAACAGAATACTCATTTCCTCTGAAACCTGATCGTATCTTTTTTCCAGGCTACGGGAATTTTGCGTAAGACGGATGCGGATCTGCCGCCGGTCTTCAGGATCAAATTCCTTTGTGATGTGCCCCTGCTGCTCCATCCGGTCAAGCATACCGGTCAAAGTCGTCTTCGCCAGCCCTGTCCTTCTCGCCAGTTCAACGATGGGTAAATTATCCTCCTGCCATAGAACATACAGGATCCGTCCCTGTGCGCCGTTGAATTCCTCAATTCCCGCACTGACCAGCATCCGGCCGAAAATCCGTCCCTGAATCTGTTTGATCTGCGAAATTAAAAAACCGCCTCTTGTTTCGATCACATTTCTGCCCTCCATTTAGACATCATATCACAATTCCGGCCGAAATCCATCCCCTGAAATGTCAAACGACAAACATACGAGCGATCCAGCGGTTCCTGCATTCCCCACCCCGGCTGCTTCCTGTACCCGACAAGCCCTGTCCCAAGATGCGCGTTCCAGATGGGATGTGGCGGCCGTTCCATGTTTTTGGACACATCTCGTGCCATGGAGATGAGACCTGCTTCCCAGGAGGAGCGCATTCCGACTGGGAAGCATCCAGGGCTCATCGGAATGTTTGGCACGATGGTGTCCAAAAACATGGAACGGCCGCCACATCCCATCTGGAACGCGCATCTTGGGACAGGGCTTGTCGGGTACAGGAAGCAGCCGGAGTGGGGAATGCAGGAACCGCTGGATCGCTCGTATGTTTGTCGTTCGAAATAGCACTATCCCTCTTGACGCAAATAGTACTATATAGTACTATTTCCTCAAGACGTCCTAGGGCATAAGAGCAACTTTATATTAAACTAAGGAGGATTTTGCTATGAGTAAACGATCGATACCGCCAACAAACAATTTCTGCCCCCAGACCCTTTTTCTGTATGGCACCTATAAAGAAGATAACACGCCGAACTTTGGCCTCTTCTGCTGGTTCAGCTATTATTGGGATACCGAAATGGGTGTCATGATGTGTATCGGTGGAGATAAGCTGACAAGAGACAGGATCCGCCAGACACGAATCTTTTCTGCGAATTTAGTCACGCAGCAGATGCTTCCTCTGGCGGATTACCTTGGCAACACGAACGGCTATGATGACGCTAAAATGAATTTTGAATTGGAGACCCAGAAAGGCTCTGTGCTGAATGTACCCACTCTGGCCTGCAGCCCTGTCGTCTTCGAACTGGAAGTTGCTCAGTCCTATCCTTGCGAAGAGGGAGAAGTTTTCCTGTGTAAAGTCCGAAACGTCCTTATGGAAGAATGTCTCCTCGACACAGACAAAAGCGTAGAAGAACGGATCCGTCAAATCGCTCCCATACACACCACCTGCTCCACTTACTTCTCCTGGGAAGGGCAGAGTCTTGGCAAATGGGGCAGCCCGAAGGAAACTTTTGAGCCTGTAAAGAAAACCCTCTAAATTGAAAGGCGTTCCAAGCAAATGCCTGCGGGCGGAAACAGTAACAATCTTTCTCCCTCTCTTTAACACAGCGCCCAAAACTTTAGCAGCGTAATCCACAAAAACAAAGTGAACAAACAGGCTACGTTACTTACGGCAACTCCCAGTCCCGCCAGTTCTCCATTTCCGTCGAGCTCTTTGGCCATGGGATAGGAAGAACTGGCCACCGGAGTTGCACAGATCAGGAACAGACCAACCAGTTCAATCCCCCGCAGCCCTAGAGCCAGGAACATCCCCAGAAAAATTCCCGGCACGATCACGAGGCGGCCCAGCGTGGCCCATACCAAATATCTCCGGTATTTTTTCAGGGATCCAACCGTCAGCGTGGCGCCCACACACAAAATTGCCAACGGTGTTGCAATGGCTCCCAGCTCTGTAAGCGGTTTTTGCAGCAAGGTCGGAATTTCCAGGTCCGCTCCCTTTATCAGCAGTCCCAACGCGCTCCCCAGCACCAGCGGATTTCGCATAATCCCCTTTAACAGATGAGGGATGGAAAGCTTCTCCTTGCCCCGGAATACTTCAAAGAGCACTACCGCAAGGATATTGAATACCGGCACCACAAAAGCTGCCAACACGGAAACCAGGCTTAGATTTTCATCAGGATACATATTCTCCGCTATCGACAGCCCGAACAGCACATAATTGCTCCGGTAAATCATCTGTATCAGCGTGGGCGCATCCCGCCTGTCCTTCACAAAGCGGCATACCACTGCCCAGGCCAGCACATAAATGATAAGGACACAGAGAACCCCATACAGGATCAGCTTCGGTTGAAGCGCCTTGCCAAAATCGGACTGATAGATCTCCAGAAATAACTTGATGGGCAGAAACACCCGAAATACCAGCCTGTTGATCTGGGTAAAAGTCTCCTCCCCGATCAGCCTGGCCTGCCTGATCAGGACGCCCAGCGCCATGTAAAACAGAATCGGAAAGATGATCTGAAAAGAAATGATAAAATAATGCATTTGTCCCCTCTCCTGACAAGGTTCTGCGCATATCCGTATTGATGAACCCTTTTCTTTGTCTAATGCCGCTCTTATTATATCAGTTCGGACGAGCCTGAACCGTTACGCATCCGGACATGGAAATTGAAGCCGGGTTTTCCGATGTATGACCACCGTCACGCTTTCGCACAGTCAGCGCAGTAAAAGCACAGACCTGCCTGAACCGCCACCTTTTATCAAATGATACGAAAAAGTTTCACTCCATGCGCTGGAATCTGCGCTGTCAGAATCCCCTCCGTAAGTTCCGTCTGTTCCCCTTCCCACAGTTCCTCTGCCTTCGCGTTGTGAAAAGACATTTCCCGAAACTGCTCCACCTCTGATAAGTCGCAGGAGATCTCCTGCAGCTCCTGGTTAAAATTAAAGAAAGCGAGATATTTCTCCTTTGTATCTGCATTCACGCAGCTCCAAATGGCGCAGCATTCATCCCGAGTTTCCTGCCTCCCGTGATATGCATTGTCCACCAGCTTTAAAATCTCTGTTTTCTGCAGCAAGGAAAGCGTCCATTCATCCAACTTCGTCAGCTCCGCCCCAAGCATCAACGGTGAACCGAACATGCACCATAGCGTCAGCATGGTTTTCTGTTCCTCTTTTGTAAGATATGTGTCTCTTTCCTCTCCGAACCCCTTATGCAGCTTTCCAAGAGGCAGCATGTCGCAATCCGGATAGGATCCTTCCTCCACATGGTTCTGCCACAGTTCACAACGTTGGAACATGTCCAGAAGCAAGTCCCACCTATCCCAGAAATCATCCGTGATACGCCACATATTTGCATACTTTTCATAATGCCATGCCTTTTCCAGAAGCGCCGGGCCGGGAGAAAGGGAAAGTACAATATCCCTTCCCGTTTTCTCAATCGCTTTGTGCAGCATTTCAATCTCATGCGCTGCAGAATAGGGATTCTCCACATATAGGTTCGTATTGCATATATCATCACACTTGATGAAATCCACGCCCCATTCCGCGTACATACCGATAACGGAATCATAATACTCCTGCGCTCCCGGAGCGGTCTTCCTCACCCCATACATATCCGGATTCCATTTGCAGATAGACGAGGGGTCAGCAATTTCGTTCGCGCAATACATGGTCCCCAGAATCGGAAGATGCCTATGCGCCGCCTCTCTGGGTATGCCCCTCATCATATGTATCCCGAATTTCAGTCCAAGCCCGTGTATGTATTCCGCAAGGGGTTTAAACCCTTTTCCATCGGCAGATGAAGGGAACCGGTTCACTGCAGGCTGGAGCCTTCCATATTCATCCATCTCAATATCCCCAAAAGGGATATATTGGTATTGCTCACGTTTCGTACCCGCATCCCTGGAATACCATTCAATATCCACTACAATATATTCCCAGCCGGACTGTTTTAAATGCGTAGCCATGAAAGCGGCATTTGCCTTGACTTCCTCTTCTGTCACCGTGGTATCATAATAATCGTAGCTGTTCCATCCCATAGGAGCTTTTTTACTGATATATTTCATATGCCCTCCGTTTAAAAAAAGATTTCTGACTCCTCATCAAAATCTTCGTCATAGTCCATTAGCAGTCTAAAATTTTCTATATATACTTTTAAGAAATCTAGTTGCCTCTTTCTCTTGCAACCAAGCTTCTTTTAAGTTGCCTCTTATTGATTATTGATCATCGAAGCAAATCCTGGAATAAAACGCGAACTTTCGTGCCGCATCCGGCAATGATCCTGCCGCATAATAACCGTCCTTCGTTTTTTCAACACACCCAACTAACGGTGAGGCAAGGAATTCTAACATATTGGATATCGCTTCCATTGTGGGCGGATGATTGAGTTCTTTCCTATCCCGTAAAGAACGATAAATATCACGTTCAAATAAAAATCCTTCTGTCTCAGGATCTTCACTTTCCGCAATAAGGCAGCGCATGACTGCACGCATCAACTTACCAAAAGAAACAATATCCTGCCGGTCATCATTTACCAAAGAAATATCTGCAATTCCTGGCTTTTCAAATATTTTCCTGTACAGCATTAATTTGATTGGAACCTCTAAATGCTGCCTGATTAACATCTCAAAATCGTCTACACTAAGCAAAACCACTCCATGCTCTTTTGCCCGCTTAATTAACCGTTCATTCTGGAACGCACAGCCAACTACCATGCTGTAATCTGCATTATGCTTCTTTCTATGTTCTTCTAATGTATCAAAATCAACCTGTGAGTCCAGAACACTTCCTGATGCAGTCGATTTTGCATCAACTGCTGCGGAAAAAGATATCTTCGAAGAACCTGGCGTATGTATTAATACATCCGTCTTTCCAGAACCTCCTATCCTTACCGCCTTAAATCCAAGCACCTCAAATGCCGATTGAATCGCCCATTCAAACCGGTCAGGATTCATAGAATCTTTAGAGGACAATCTTAATTCTGTACAAAGATCATCATATTTTGGTAATTGTACATATTTTCCGTCCCTATCCTCGTTATCTTTTAATTTACGTTCCTGGATATCAAACTGCGCCAATAATAATTGTCCTCGTTTTGTAATCACAAGTTGATCAAGGGATGCATTGCGGACAAGCTTTGCGCTTTTCAAGATAGCAATACGCTTTCTTATCTCTTCCATATTTACCTTATCTAAACCATAGGACACCCTTCCGATTGCCGCCAACTCCTTAAGGCTCAAAGCTTTTCCATCCAATCCGTTCAGCAATTCAAAAACAAACAAAAAATTTCTCTGCATACAGCATGCAAACTCTATTATTGTACCGGTTTCCATCCACATTTCTGCTGTATCTGTCAATACAAAAATGGTATCTGTCTGGCGCTTTATCAAGTCCATATGAGTTAACGTACTCATAAACGATCTTATGGAAGATAACGCAATACCATATTTCTCCACAGCATATTTTTTTATCGTATCGTAATCGCCGCCACTTTGAATCAAATGCATAAACTCTACGATTGTATCCTTGAAATCAGATGCATTTCCCGGAATATAACCTATTGACTGGCGACGTAGGCATAAATCATTTTGGCTTATCGTGCAATAATCTATTGCCCACTTTTGAATTACAAGAGTCTCTTCTTTCAAAGTTTCATCCTCTTGTTCGGATATTTGGCTTGGCTCAATGACACAAATATTTTTCAAAAACTCTCTGCCTACTTCCGTGATCGAATACAACAAAGAAAATTCCTGAAAGTCAACCAACCCAAACTGCCGCAGCCAAACAAGGCGGCTATTAATATCTGAAATAGTCTTCCACCCAAGTCCATATTCCTGTACGGCAATCTCTTTCAATTCAGCCGATTTTCTAGGCGTATCTAAAAAGTAAAGTACTTCTGCTAGAAAACGAATATTTGCGCACAAAGTTGCTGCTAAATAAAGATTATCACCAGAATCAAGCCAAATTTCAGATTCCTCTGACAACTCCCAGCCATTTAATGTTTTTAAAACCAACCGCATTGGCCGCAACCGAATACAAGCCTCATTCAATGTAATTTTAGCATCGCTTCCGGTAAAGCTGAGCTTATCTCTTGGATTCCTATGGTCTCTCACCTTTTCCAAAATATTACGTAGAACATATATAAGCCCCTCGGACCCTCTGGGTATATTAGGCATTGAAAATACCTTTTCGTCCCATGGAAGACATTGAGGATATTGTTCAGGTGAAATTGCCATTTGTTTTCCTCCTCATACCATAAATTATACTTAGACGTTTGCAAAACGCCAGTATCTGCATAATTATTGGGATCCTTTTGTTTTTATACATCCATTAAACAACTATTATGTTATTGTATATAAACCACTTCTATCAATAATATTAATGTATATATAAAATCAGGAAAATGCTTTTAAAATAAACCATTTTCCTGTTTCCCATCCATAACCTGAATAAGCCAGAAATACGCTGCAAAAAGATTTCGTCATTTTCAGCAAAAATTGTTCATAAAAGCCTAAGAACTATAAGCAAATTAAGCCCGCTTATTCTAAATTAACGCATAATAAGCACTTTATCTGACACCGTATGCCATAAAACAAAGTGCTTATTATCTCAAAACCCTCCTCCTTACTACCCCTTAAGTCGGAAAACTTGAGGTTACACACAATGCCACATACCCCGCGTATGTCAAGTTATTGTCACAAACTTTTTTCATTTTTTTTGATTGAAAACTGGTTAATTTCACACTCATATTTGAATGGCATAATTTCAACCGTTCCTTTATTTATTCTCGTAGTATCGCAGGTTTTTAGTCCTTCCTTTTTTAATCAGCACGCCCTCATCAGTTAGTTCTCGCAAAAGCAGGATTGCCGTAGATTGGGACACACCAAGTTCCATTTCCACATCACTACGAACAATAAAACCTTTACAGCGACACAGTTCCAAAACAGTATTAATTCGTTCTTCCTTTTTTGTCGCACTGGTAGTTCCACCCGTTCTAAGGATATTTTGAACTTTTTGTTCTTCTGCATGGAAGTTTGTATTGGGAAGCGTAATCTTAAAAGCATTACTTGTTGTTTCGATCACAGGTTTCACAACATAATTATCGTAACATTCATTGATCTTAAGAATCCCTGTGCCATATGCTTCAATCAATCTCAGACGATAGAAAATATTCGCTAAATGCTGATTGCGCAACGCGGACACTCCCAGCATCACGTCATCCAATGCAATACCTTTCACCAAACCACCAATGGTTACAAATTCAATTCGGTCTTCAAAAATACTGATAAGCGTAGCACCGCTAAAAGAATAGTCTCGATGGACGATTGCATTCAGTAGTGCCTCACGGATTGCTTCCGTGGGATAATCTCTCATGTCTAACCGGTCCAGTCCTGAGAATTCTGCACGGGTACGATTGTAACGTTCAATATAATTGAAAGCTTCCTCCATCTGATTTAAAAGGGAACCTGACAATTCCTGTCGATCCCTGAATATAGATTTCTTACTCCCCTCAAAAACAGCCAGTTTGATCATATGTGTACACTGTTCAGACAGCAAAAATGCCAAATTCGTGTACATACCATCTTCGCCAATCAGGTGAAGTGAACGCATCTGAGTTCTTCCAAACTCTACTTTCCGTTTACTAAAGAAATCGACAGCTTTGTTAAAAGTAAGATGCTGATCGAGAGAGCGAGCCGCCTCATAGCTGTCACCACTGGTATCCTTGATCATATTCAGGATAGCGGTATCTGTTGCCGGAACTGTCGATGCTCCCTGACGAACATAAACACCCTCCGGGCGAATTCCTTTTCCTTGCAGATAATACGGTCTTGCCGTACCGCGCTGGACAATTATACATACAATTGCCTTTTCGTCCATTACATCATTACGGCATTCCACAAACATAGTAACATCTGGCCGCACAGCATCTCTGATTGCATTGGTTACACGCAACATAGTATCATCAACATTATCGACACCACAAGCTGTTCCATCATCGTTCACTCCGATATAAAGTGTACCACCATCACAGTTTGCAAATGCAACAATCGTATTTTTTATATCCTCAACATATTCTCGCTTGAATTCAGTTGTTTTATTTTCTGCGAACACAAAATATCCTCCAACCAATTCTAATCATATTTAAATCTAATAATTATTATAATCATTTTTTTATTATTTACAAGTAGAATATGATTTTTTGCAAGAAAGTAAGTCAATTTTCTTTATGATATTGCGCACATTTAGTTGACACTTTATGCTTAAATATTTATAACAATCTAAAAGAACCAAAGGTACAAGTCACAATAGCAAAAATATATCATAAAAGCACTTTATTCGACACAATGTACCACAAAAAAAGTGCTTATTATCCCAAAATCCCCCTCATTCTACCCCGGCAGACTCCCCGCCTCAAACCGGAAGGCTTGAGGCTACACACAACGCCCCATACCCCACCCGATCATTCGGATACCGCCCCTCTCCCCTCACGCTCCTCGCCCCCCTCTGCAGAAACGCCTTCACCTTCTCCCCATACAGATAAGCATCATTCCCCCTCACAACTCCCCACTCCATCATGAGCGCTGCGGCCCCGGTCACGAGCGGCGTGGCAAAAGACGTCCCCGTATACGGTTCATATCCTCCACCAGCCCTGGCCGCCACAATGTTCACGCCGGGCGCCGCCAGATCCGGCTTCGTATTGGGAAATCCCGGCAGCTCCTCCTGCCCTCTCACACCCCTTCCCGAGAAGTCTGCATACGCACCCAGATTCCCCTGTATCGCGCCCACCGTAATTACCTTTCCGGCCGTGGACGGAATCGTCAGCGTCAGTTCAGGCGTAGGCGCATAGAAACGGGTATCCGCGGAACGCACCGACTGTCCCGGCAGATACATCTGATATTCCCCTGTCAAAATATGGACAGGCTCCAACAAAAAAGACCAGATCCCGGACGCGATATAATCCCCTGTCGGTATCAGGTCAAAGAAAAATTCCTGGTTCACGGAATAGGGCGCCGGCTCTCCGATAAATATCAGGATCTGCGTATCCTCTGTCCGGATTTCCTGCCGCCCGATCTGATCCGTGAGAACAGGAATCACCCGCCCGGAAGGGGTTTGCAAACTCACCCGGAAAGTATCTGCAAAGTTCTTCCACAGCTGCACGCTGACGGTGGATTCAAAATTTCCCACAGCCAGCTCAATCCTCTGATTGATTCCCTCCGTCAGTTTCCCCGATGCATGGCCGGCAGCCGCCCCTTCATTCCCGCTGCCCACACAGATCACATTCTTCCACACCTCCGAGGCATTGTCCAGAAACCGTTCCAGCAGAGAAGAACCATCATGGGCCCCGTAGCTGTTTCCAAAGCTTAAATTCACCGCCAAAGGCATCCCCAATGCCTGGGCCTTATTCAAGGCATAGGTCATGGCCCGCATCAACTGAGTGGTTCTGGGATAAGGACTGCCTCCCGCCTGCCCCAGTTTAACGATGAGCAGCCAGGCGCCGGGCGCCGCCCCGGTATAGCGTGCGTCCGTATTGCTCCCCGCTGCAATGGCAGCCACCGCCGTTCCGTGCCCTGATCCGTCTATACTGGGGATCAGAGAAAACCGTTCCGTATCCGGCGCCTCCAAAGCCCTATCGATGGCTTCCCTATCGAATTCTACACCGGTGGTAAATCCCTCCGGCGGATAAAACCCCCTCTCCACATCCGGCGTAAGGGACTGATCCCACAGATAGAGAATCCTGCTGCCCGACCTGTTGCGGAAATCGGGAAGCGTATAGTCAATCCCTGAATCAAATATGGCCACGATACACCCCTGTCCCGTCAAACCGTCCCGCCCGCTCCCTCCCTCCGGAAGATAAAAGGCCCCTTCCCTTGGCTCCCCGATCTGCGAACCGCCGGAAAAATCTCCCAACGGAGGAAAACAGGACTGTTCCTTCGCCGCATATACATCATAAATCAGTTCCTTGGGTTTCTCCACAAACTCGATTTCCTCCAGGGCCACGAGCGCCGGGATCAGGCTCTCCGGAAGGGTTACAATGGCATATCCTGCCAGGAGTACTTCCACGCCGATGTTTTCATCAGCCAGGCGGCTGATATCCCCATGGAATTTCACGATCAGTTCCCAGCTTCGCTCTTCTCTGTCAAATCCCACCTCCAGGATCCGGGACTTCTCCCGTTCCTCCTGCGTGGACTCCAGGCTCAAGTTCAATAGGTTCTCTAGTTTCTGAGAATTCATTGGCTGTTTCCTCCGCATATCATGAGCGCGCAGAGGCTGTCGCAAACATGGCGGATCCTCGACATACGGCCTCACCATTTCACAACAGCCCCTTCATCTTTTTCTTTATAATATATGCACACAGATACACGCGAGCTCGAACCTGTGCAAAACCTTTTCCCGCCCAAAATATTTCCTAGCTGTCAGTCCGAATCCGCTTTTCCAACGCCACGTCTATGTGTGGACGAAAGAGACGGAAAATACCTCCTGAATAAGCTGACAGAACCCTATCGCCTGATCGCCCAAACCCAAAATGCCAATGGCTTGAAAGTAAAAACGGTAGCCAGGCTCTACAGACGGTTAAAAATTTTAAGTTTTCCTCTTCTCAAACTCCTTCGCAAACGCACCCAGATCCTGCCCGGAGAAGGCCCGTTCCAGAAGCTGGGGCAGCATTTGAGGATTGCAGGCAAAACAAGGAATTCCCAGCCCGGCAATCCGCTGGGCCATCTGTCCGTCGTAATAGGGTTTCCCCCCGTCTGCCAGCGCCAAAAGACAGATCACAGTCACGCCGGAACCCTTCATCTCTTCCAGACGGCGCAGCAGGCCCGCCCGGTTGCCTCCCTCCTCCAGGTCGGAAATTAGGAAAAACAATGTCTTCGCCGGGTTTTCCACGTACTTTTCACAATAGGCCACTGACTGTTCGATGTTGGTTCCGCCGCCCAGCTGAAATCCGAACAATAGATCCACCGGATCCTCACATTTCTCCGTCAGATCCACAATATTCGTATCAAAGGCCACCACCCGGGTGCGCAGGCTGGCCATGCTGGCCAGAATACAGCTCATCACGGAGGAATAGATCACCGACTGCCCCATGGATCCGCTCTGATCGATATCCAGGATTACCGTCCATTTGTTGGCAGCCGTAGTGCTGGTCCTGTCAAAAAAATAATAATGTTCCGGAACGATGGTTCCCAGCGCGGGGTTATAATTCTTCAGGTTCCGGGCAATGGTGGTTTTAAAGTCCAGCGCCGCCGCTGAAGGGATGGGAGAATGCCTCCTTTTATTGATCGAGGCCGCCACCGCCCTGCGGATATCCTGTTCCAGAAGCCGGTTAATCTCTTCCACGATTTTCCGGATGAATCTGCGCACGCTTTCCTTGGAGCGCTTCGGTATCTGCTCCTTTAAGATCATGATCGTGGCAGCCAAGTTCACATCCGGCTCCAGATGATCCAGAAGTTCCGGCTCAAACAGAAGCTGTTTCAACCCGCACCGGTTCACCGCGTCCGCCTGGATCACCGTGACCAGATCCTGCCCGAACAGGCTGCGCACGTCTCCCAGCCAACGGGTGATCTGCGGGTTGGAGGGGCCCTGTCCTGCGCCGGAACCAAAAGATGCAAATCCTCCGCTCTCCGTCCGATTATAGATGGCGGCCAGCGCCCGATCCATCAGATCCTGTTCCTGCGTGAGCCCAGTATCCCCCATCTGCCCAAATCGATTCTGGCTCTCCAATCCCAAAATAAGCCGCCATCTGCGAATCTTGTCTTTTTCTTCCATTTTTACACCCATCTGCCCGCTTTAGCGGACATACAAATCAGGGAGATTGAAAATTAAAATTTTCAATCTTATACCCCCACAGCAGCGCAAGCAAAGCTTGCGATATGCCGCCAATAGAAAGTTTGGAAGTTTACTTCCAAGCTTCATCCCATCTGCCCGCTTTCTCCCGTCAAAGATCAAAGTCGAACTCTTCCAGGCTTTCTATCAGCTCTTCCGACGACGACTCCAAGGGCGCATTCACGGCTTCACTGACCGCCGCGGCGTTCAATCCCCACAGCTCGCCCAGATTTTCTGCGATTTCATCCTTCTCCCTGGCGGAAAAGTCCGAAAAGGCCCGGCGCAGGAACACCAGCGCCCGCTTAAACTCCTCATCGTCCAGCGCATCCAGGTAGGCATCCAGGCTTTCCCACAAAGACAGCCTGGCGATCAGGGCATATCGGTTTTTCATGGCCAGCCCTTCAAACCATCCGGCCCCTAGATCCGCCGGCGTCCCTGCGGACAGCCTGCGGCTCACTTCCTGCTGCAGCTGCTTGGCGTCCATCAAGCCCCTCTCCAACAGGATGGCGGCCGCAAACCCGGACAACTTGGTATTCAGATCATCCCTCTGCGCCGTTTGGGAAAGCGCCGTAATCCACTCCTGCGTATCCAGGAACTCATGGGCCAGCGCCGCCTTGTTCAGCTGATCCATGGCCGTGACCATCCCGTCCGTCGCGGATTCATCGCAGGAACAGGCGCCGGGCAACAGAAGGCAGGCGCGGTAAAAAATCCGGACAAGGATCGGCTCCAGAGGTTTTTCGTCCACCCGCCGGATGCTCCCATAGCGGATGACCAGGGAAAGCCGTTCCGCAGTCCCTGCCAGCTCCAAAATAGAAACCGCATCCACCGCCTTACCTGCCAGGATATCCGTGGCATACCCGGCCGCTGCCGCCATACCGCACAGGAAAGCATCTTCAATCACTTGAGCGATTCCGCCCATGTCCCCGGCTCCCTCCGCGCGCTCTTTCATGGCAAAGGAAGCGGCCTGGATGATGGTATCCCCCTTTAGCGCCGACTCCACCAGTTCGATTTCCGCTTCCGGCGTCCAACGGGCCACCCATTGCTCCGCCCAGGTTGCGTTCTCCTGCCTATTGTCCTTTACCGTGGCAAAATGCACCCCCAGCACGCGCAGCCGATGAAGGAAAAAAGAACGGCTCAGATCCAGGAAAGCCGATTTTTCGGATTTCACGTTCCGGTTTTCCCGCAGATCCAGGGACAGATCCTGCGCCGCGATATCCCGGTATTTTTCCAGCTTCAGTTCCTTCATCTGACGGTAGAAATCTTCCTGGATACTGGTTCGGCTCACGCCTTCCGGGAGGCTGCCGATGCCGGTTCCGATCTCCGTATCCGCAACCGCCAGGCTGATGGCAGCCATGCTGCCGCCTCCTAGGCAGGTTGTCGCCGCGTCCCGCAGATCCCGAAGCGCCGGAACCTGCCCGCCCCGCAGCCTTGCCAGCTCACAGGCCAAGCGCACCCCTTCGATCACTTCAGCCGAAGACACGGGAGAACCATGCCCCCTCTGGTAGCCGGCGATCCTGGCCAAATAGCCATAGGCCGCCCGCATGGGTTCCCCTGCGCGCAAAGCCTCCCAGATTAGCCCGTAATAGGCGGGCGCCTTATTGCCAGCACCGTAACCGGAACGGGAGGAGAGACGATAATCGGAATAGGGCATCAGCGTATGGCTGGCTTCTGTCCGCGGCAGGCCGTCCAGCGCCTTTGTCTCTTCCTTCGAAGGCGCTTCCTCCCAGTTCCTCAAGCCCTCCACATGGTACGCCCCGGTCACCACCACCATTTCTTCCGGTAGGATTCCTGACGAAACGGCCTCCCTGATCTGCCTGCGCATCCAAGCCTCACGCAGCAGGATTTCTTCCCAGTCCTCATCCTTTTCCTGCGTCAGATCCCGCAGGCTTTTCCCGAACAGATTGGCTCCCTGATGATACCCCTCCGCCGTTTCCGCCTGTTCCAGCGTGCGTTCCCAGAAGGTTTCATGTCCGTCCCCGCCGAGACGCTCATCCAATGCCCGATAGACGCCCAATCGTCCCTCTTCCCCTTCCTCCGCCCTGTGGACGGAGGGAAGCGCCAGGAATACATCGCTGGGCAGATCCATGAACCGGCACTCGGACGCATTTTGCGCGCACCATAAAACCGCCTGATACTCCGGGGAATATTCAGAAAAAGGATATAGGAGCGTGCGCACAGGCGTCTCTTGGGTATAAGATAGCACCGCAAAGGGAGCCCGGGTCCTGGGATCGCACATATGGTTCATCTCGTCTCCCAGATCGCAAGGCCCTTCCACCAGCACCAGACGGGGGCGTTTTTCCTCCAGAAAATGCCGCAGATGCCAGGCCCCCGCCGGAGAAAGATGCCTGATTCCAAAAAAGAAAGGTTCCCTTCTCATTCGTTCAGCTCCTTACAGGCCCGGTATAATCCCGCCCAGGCGGATCCCCTCTTTTTCATAATATGATCCAGATATTCCTTCCAGGCCAGGCCATCCTTCTCCTCTTCCTTCACCACCGCGCCCTGCAGTCCGGCCGCTAGGTCGTGATCCGTAATGATGCCGTTTCCGAAGCTCCCAGCCAAAGCCATGCTGTTGCACAGCAGGGAAATGGCTTCCGCAGTGGACAACACGCCTGTTGTGGCTTTCACCTTTTGGCTGCGATCCAGGGTTTCCCCGCTGCGCAGCTCCCGGAAAATGGTACATACTCTCTCCACCACTTCCCGTTCCGGCAGCCTGGCGTTCAAATCCAGGCTTGCCGCCTGCTGTTCCACCCGGGTGCGCACGATTTCCATCTCCGCCTCCAGATCCGCAGGCGCAGGAAGTACCACGATATTAAAGCGGCGTTTCAGGGCCGCGGACATTTCGTTCACCCCTTTATCTCGTGTATTTGCCGTGGCGATCACAGAAAATCCCTTTTGTGCGGGAACCTCCATTCCCAGCTCCGGAACGGAGATCCTTTTTTCGGATAGGATCGAAATCAGCGCGTCCTGTACCTCGCTGGCGCAGCGGGAGATCTCCTCCACCCGGGCGATGGTGCCAGTCTCCATGGCGGACAGCACAGGACTTTTGAGCATGGCGGACAGGGAAGGCCCCTGGGAGATCAGCATGGCATAATTCCAGGAGTAACGGATCTGTTCCTCCGTAGTTCCCGCTGTTCCCTGGATCACCCGGGTGGAATCCCCGTTAATGGCCGCCGTTAAATGCTCCGAAAGCCAGCTTTTGGCCGTTCCGGGCTCCCCGATCAGAAGGAGCGCCCGATCCGTCACCAGCGTGGCGATGGCGATTTCCACCAGCCGTTCCTGGCCGATATATTTGGGCGTAATTTCCATCTCCCCTGCCCTGCCTCCGCAGATATAAGTCCGCACCGACCGGGGAGACATCCTCCATCCCGTGGGGATGGGATCCGTCTCCGCTGCGATCAATGCCTCAATCTCTTTTGCAAAAAGCTGCTCCGCCGGCAGTCTCTGTACATTCGTCTGTTCCATCTCTACCTCTCCGTTTCTACACTTCGCAATCCCCAAAAACACCTGTGCGAGAAAACGCCGCTTTGGGGGAGCGGGTTTTTTCACGCTTTCCCTGCAAACTGTTCTTTTATAAACGTTTCCAGGACGGGGATCGCGTTGTTCGCGGTTTTGATATCCCCTCTTTTGAGCAGATTGAGCACGCTCCTGGCTTCCGCCTCCCTGGAGGCCGCGCTACCGGGCAGCTGATTCAGATAATACAGGATCTCCCAGCTGGCAACTTTCCCCTTTGCCCTGAAATAGGCGACCGCCAGGCCGCGGCAGTCCTCGGCGCCGCAGCGCCGCAGCGGATCCAGGTAGAGCCGGTTATCCCCTGTTTTCAGGGCCCGGCCGTGAAAATACGCCGCCAGCCGGCCGCACATTTCCCGATCCGATGTCCGAATCCAGGAAAAAAGAACCTGATCCGTTCCCCGGCTTTCCAGATCCATCAGCACCTCATACATTTCAGGAATCACCGCAGTGACCGGACGGACATGATTTTCGGGCCGTTGTCTGGCAGGATGCAGGGAAACGGCGATAGCCCTATACTCCCCCGTCCTCTCATCCACGCGCACGGGTGCGAATGCCTGCTCCACAAAGGGGGCGCGGTCCCGCATCAGCCGTTTCCCTAAAAGGCCTTTTTTCTCCACAAATCCTTTCAGGAAATCCAGACACTCGCCGCCTGTTTTGGTGAGCAGGCAGGCGGTCATAGCCGCCGGAAAATAGGCCTCTCCATAGGACGCGTACAGCTCCTGCGCCACATCGGCCAATTCCTTAGCAGGATGCACAAGCAGACCATGCTGGAGCAGGGCTGGGATCATCCGGCTAAACGGGACGCCCTCTCTGAAATTCCGATTGGGCGGAACGAAAAGCAGCTTTTCCTGTTTTCCCTCAACCGAACCATCCAACGCGCTCCCAAAGGAAGCTGCCTGTCGATAACAGGCGCAGATCTCCTCCCCGCTCTTTCCCGGAAGTGAACGCAAACATAACGTCAGCAGGGCCGCTTCCTCTTTTTCCGGCTTTTTCCCGCTCTCCTTCAGGCCACTCAGCAGCCGCATCAGAATTTCCGCCGCCAGTCCGGCGGCCTCCGGCCGTTCTGACTGCTCCAGATATTCCATCGCTTCCTCCGGCTTCTTAGCCACGAGGGTACGAAAATAGTCCCAGGCTCCCTTACCGCCCATTTCGGCTAGGGCATAACACGCCATCTTCCGGTTGTTTCCCCGTTCCTTCCGAACCAGCTCCAGCAAAAGCCCCTCATTTTCCTGGCAGTGGCGCAGCGCATAGATCAGCGCGCCCCGCACCTCTTTTTCCGCTTGCGGCAGCTGCTCCACATAGAAGGAATTGGCCGCCTGCCCGGCTATAGCCTCCATCACCCAGACCCGGCGCACCATCTCCTTCTTTCCCTTTCCGTCAAACCCTTTCTGAAGCAGGGAAAGAATGCCGCAGCCGCCATGGCTCTTCCGTCCGTCCTCGATCAGCCATCCCGTCACCGACTCCGCCAATTCCGCATAGGAGGCTCCCAGCCCATCCACCATAGCCGCCTGCACGCGGTAATCCCCAAAAAGCGCAGGCTGTTCCCCACGCAGTTCCACCACATAGCCGTACCTTCCGTTTCCAGAATGGCACAGCGCATCCAGAAGCGCGGAAAGCACGGAATAGGGAACCTCCGCCATCAGGGCATCCGTCTCCTCCATCTTTCGGCGCTCCTTCGAAAGCGGCCTGATCTCGCCTTCCACGCCCACCGCGCCCTGGGTACATAACAGGGCGTCCGTTAAGGTAAGCGCATCCAGCAGGGCTCCGGCCCGATCCTCACACGCCTCTTCCACCGACTGCCTGGCGAGCTGCGTAATCCTGGCAAAGACCGGGGAAGCCTTTTCCAGGGGAGCCATCCCGTCAATAGCCCTTTTCAGCCGGAAATCCTCCGCAAGCAGCCCAGTTCCTGCAATGGCTCCCGCCTTGAGCCGTTCCCTCAGTTCATATACTGGTGATATATCCATAGCTATCTCCCTGCATATCGCAAGCTTTACCTGCGACGCGTCCACATCATGGTCAATACAACAGCCGTATGATCCCTTCCTCCGCCACAATACTGTGTGGCCAGAGCATAAGACGCCTCGCCTTTCTATCATAATAAAAACCGCCCAAAAGCACCTGCCCCTCCAGGAATCTCCCGTCCGGCAAGAGAGCGAGCCGATCCGTTGTCCGCTCCTTTTCCAGGAAATCCCCCAGCAGGATGGTATCCTTCTTTTCATCCTGCAGCACCAGGCCTGCGTCCGTCCGTCCGATCCGTTCAAAGGCGATCAGGCGATAATAGACTGGATCTGCAAGCGCATCCTTTAGCAGATTCTTCGCCGCCTTCGCTTCTGCAGCGACGGAACGGGACGCCAAGGCACGCAGCGCCCTCCGATCCTCCTTTGTCACCTGCGTAATAGCCGCATGGTCCCAGCGTATCCTGCGGTTTCCCTCCCCGGGATAACGCATCGCCGCCCCCACCTGTGCCGCACCGAAGATGCTGTCCTCACTCTTCACATACTTCAGCGCCTTCACCGGCCTGTAATTACAGGTCAGGCTGATCTCCCCACTGGATACGTCAGCCCAGCATCCTATATCTATGTATTCACGCCTCGCCTCATCATATTCCACATGGAAGGAAAGCTGTACAAGACGCACATCCCTGCTGCAATTTCCAGCCTCCTCCAGCTCAGACAGCCTCCAGACGCCCCCCAGCTCCTCATAAAGCGGGCTGTTGTCCGGCCCGTCCTCCCCGTTTTCCACCTTTTCACGTAAATACAGACGGGATTTTTTTATCAGCGCCCGAAGCTTCTCCAGCTCCTCCAACGCATTATCATAGTGGAATTCCTCCTGATCTTTCTGGCTGGCTTCCATTTCAAGGATCAGGCGGTTCAGAATGCGCTGCGGCCCTGGCAGGTAATAATCCCCCAGCTGTTTGGAAAGCTGACGATAGGAGGCAAGCGCCGTCCCTCCCATGGCGCCCAAACCGGCGGCCATCAGCTCCCCGAGCATCCGTTCAGCCAGATCCAACCCTTCCAGCTGCTTCTTCCTCTTCCGCGTCCTGGCCGCCTTTCCCGCCGACGAGGCCTTCTTTCCCTTCGCTCCCCCTTCCTTTGAAACTCCTTCGCCGCCAGCCGCGTTTTCTCCGGAATTGTCCTGGCCGCCTTCCGCCTCCGCTTCCCTGCTTTTGGCAGCCTTGGCCTGTTTTTTCTCCCGCTTTTTCAAAATATCCTCCGGGATTTCACAGGTTTGAAAGGCTTTCTGCGCCATCATCTCATAGAGCAGCGCCAAACTGTGTTTACATGGAAACTGCCTGCTGGGGCAGGAACAGCGGAATACCGGCGCGTCTGGTTCGATAAAATCCGCCGTGGTAATATAGTTGCTTTTTCCGCTCCCCTGGCACTCTCCCAGATAAAAGGATTCGTCCGCAGACCGTTCCAGCCGTACGAATCCTCCTTTCTGTGAAATCTTTTTCCCATTTCCTGCCGCCGCTGGATTGGGCGCCAGCGCCAGGATCTGCGCTTCGGTGATCTGCCGCATAAATCGATCCCTGCCTCTCGTTTTTCTTTCTATGATGATTGTACACATTGTATCTTTCGCTTGCAAGACTTATATGGGTAAAATCCAGGGAGGCGTTTTTTATGCGGCCTCCTTCATCGCGTTCTGATTGATGCTCGCCACAACAGCCATAATCTTCTGGAAGCCTGCGATATCATCGCCAAATATCTCTACAATATCCGCACCTCCGGCAAATTCATTGTCGCTCAGGTTTTCCTTATCGAGCGTGCCATATTCGATCATCCAATCCATGATACATCTCACGAAATGAATCTGAGGCTCGCTAAACAACGCTTCATCCAGAAATTCCGAGAACGCGTCATGAGCGGCTTCAGGAGACAGCCCGGTCAGACTGCGGACAAACTTTCCCAACGGGACTTCCTCCCGAGTCGCTGTTTTATATTCATCGGCAGTTCCGACTTCCTGCCAGAAAATCCGTTCCAGGTCATCCCAGTCTCCCTTCGTGAGCGGAATATTATTTTTCAGCCTGTAAAGGACGGGATTGTCCTCGTTTTCCATCACATACCGGGCCGCCCGCTCATAGTAGCCTTCCAAATCATTCTCAGCGGTGAACCGTTCGCCTTCCCGTTCAAACAGGACATCATCCGTAATATTTATGACCTTGGTCTTTATTTCTTTTTTCAGGAAGTGCATCAGGCCGCGGATTTCCTCCCTGACCGCATCGATTTCCGGGATCGCGGCAGACAGCCAGAATCCATCCGTCCGTATTTTATCCAGCGTCTGCTTCGCTTCCCGAATCTCCGGTATGGTTCCCTTTTGGGAAAGGCTCACCGCGACTTTTTGCACTTTTCTTGTCGTCGTCCGATAGGACTGATCGTTCCCCTCCGCTCTGGCAAGCATCATGCAGAACATCAGCACGTCGAGACGCTTTGCCGCTTCGTTTTCATCTACCGGAGGGATCAGTCCGGCCAGGTGCGCTATCATGGTTTCCGTCTCGACAAGGCCGAGTGCCTGGAAGGCTTCGGCCTTTGCATATCTTTCCACATAGGCGAGGTTCTGACGCACCTGGAACTGCTCTGTATTCAGCTTAGCTATGGAATTTGCCAATTCCGACACCATCGCTTCTCTAAATGGAATCAACTCCTCTGTCTGAAATTTTAAGTCCTGTAATTCCCTGACGATACGTACCTTCAGCGAAAAAATTCTTTCGGACAGTGAAACGGGGGCAGCCGGATCTTTTCCCTTCGGATTTTGTTCAAAAAATACGAAATTCCCCAGATAATCAAAAATATAAAATTCCGTCTTATCCTCACCTGCCCCGAACAGATCCGCGCAGAGGCGGGTGCCCCGCCCGAACATCTGCCAGAATTTGGACTTTGAAAATACCTGTTTATAGAACACGAGATTCAGAATTTCCGGCACATCGATACCGGTATCCAGCATATCCACGGATATCGCGATCTGTGGATAGCGGTTCTTGTCCTTGAAAGCCCTCAAAAGATCCTCATGATATTTTTCCCGATGATCGATCACCCTGGCAAATTTGCCGCCGTATTGCGGATATAGGATATTAAACTGCTTCTCTATAAATTGGGCATGGCTATGCTGGCGGGCAAAAATGATGGTTTTACTGAGCTTATCGCCGCCCTCCACCTTGAGCCCTTTCTCCATCAATTCCGTAAGGATCTTTCTGGTCGTGTCTTCATTGAAATAAATACGATCAACGGACGGTCCGCTGATAAACTCTGGCATTTCGTCCTCTTCTTCAAAAGCCTCCTCATAGGCCTGTTTCTGCTCCGGCGTCAAATCGTCATAATGCAGTCCCTGGGTCGGAATTTTATACAGCTTTTCTATGCAATGATAATCCGCCAGATGCTTCTCTTTCAACGCCTGATCGTACTCATAAGCATAAGTCGGCATGTCTTCTTCGAGATCGAAAAATTCATAGGTATTATGCCCGACGTCGCTCTTTGGCGTGGCGGTCAAGCCCACAAGAAGCGCATCGAAGTATTCAAAAATGGCCCGGTATTTTTTAAAAATACTCCGGTGTGCCTCGTCAATGATGATCAGATCAAAATGGCCTGGCGTAAACAGCTTCAGACCGTCCTGCGTCTTCTCCTCATTGATGGCATTCATAATCGCAGGATATGTTGAGAAAATGGCCCGGTCCGTAGGTTTATCATCACCGCGGGCGGCCAGGTTGCAGGTGGACAGATGCGGCATATGTTTGGCAAAAGCTTCTTTCGCCTGCTTCACCAGTTCCTTCCGATCCGCCAGAAAGAGAATATTGGTGATAAAACGGTGGTCGGACAGCACATCCACAAGGGACACGGCCGTCCTGGTCTTTCCGGTTCCCGTAGCCATGACAAGGAGCGCTTTCCTGCGTTTCTTTGAAAATTCTCCGCATACACGCTGTATGGCAATTTTCTGATAATCCCGGTCCGTAATGTCCGGATTAATGTTAAGCTGGCCAAACTCCTTTGCAAGCTTCCTGCGGTCAACGATCCGCTGCAGATCCTGCTTAGAAAATACAGAATATACCTTCCGCTCCGGATAGTTGGTATCGTCCCAAAGCCATGTGGTATAACCGTTTGTATAGAAAATCAGCGGGCGTTGGCCGGTCATCTGTTCCAGGCAATCCGCATATAAGTACGCCTGATGCTGGCCGACCTTCGGATCAACCGCGGTCCGCTTTGCTTCCACGACGGCGAGAGGCTTCCCGTTGTCTCCGAGAAGGACATAGTCCACGCTTCCCGTACCGGAGTCATTCGGCATTCCGACAACAGGATACTCCTCCCTGCAGTCCTTTTTGAATACCCATCCCATCGACTTGATATCCACATCGATGATGCTCTTTCGGGTATCCGCCTCGCTCCTGCGGTCTATGGAATAATTACGCTTCCGCTGATTTTCATGACGCATGGCCGCCATCTCGCCGCGGAGCTTTTTCACCTCTTCGGCCATCTCCTCACGTTCCTTGGAACGCACATCCAGCTCGGCCTTGCGCTTTTCAAATTCCTTTGCAGAAACGCTCTGATTCTGATTGGCTGCCAAAAGCGACTCATCAAAGATCCGCTCTTCGTAGTTCGAACCGTAGCAGTAATCGATAAACAGGACAAAGTCGAAAAGGTTGGAGAGCGCCAGCGCTGCTTCCCTGTAGGTGACCTGCCGACCCGTGTGGGCGGCAAAATTCCCCAGCTTGATGATGAATCGAAGGCGATTCAAAATATCCTCGTCCACAGAGTCCGTAAATGTTGGGTTAAAGACCAATGCGGAGAAATTGCCCCTGTAGGGCGTGCGTAAAGACGGGTCTATAGAATAGAGCCACTTTACCGCAAGTTCCGCACTTTTGCGTACGCCGAAAGCGCATAGAGCCGGGCTTATTACCATCGAACGCTCGGCCTCAATACAAGCATCCGCAAACGCCTCAAACCGGCTTTCTTTTAGCAGAAAATCAAAGTTCGTCATGCAGCCGCCTCCTTTCCTGTGTCGCCGAAGTTATCCAAAATATTCCTGCATCAATGCGTCTTTGAGATATTCGGCTTTTTCAAGGCATTTTTTTGCAGCCAATTTCGATTTGTCCATGTCCCGGACGAAGTTAGCAAACTCTGTCTGTCTTGGCAGCGGAGGAAAAGGAAACTCCAAAGCAGATAACTGCCCCTTACTCAGAATACCTTTTAAAGCCATATTGATCATGCTTTGAATATATGGCTTCGACAGCTGCATGAGCCAAAAAATATACAATGTTTCGTCATTTGATGGGACAATGGCATTAATCTGTTGATTGAATGCTACGCGCCTGTCAGCAACGGCAACATTTCCAATGCATCCGATACTGCCCGCTATACAGGTCATTAACACGCTTCCTGACTCAACATACCTGCATTTCTCAAACCCTTTTTGGGATAAATATTCTTCTGCAACCGTAAGATATGTATCCGGGGTATTGATATTGTCGGATTTTATCCATTCAAGAAAAGTCCCATAATTCTCGGCATCCGCCCGAGGCGGTGTGTTGCCAGTAATAATATTACAGCGTTTCCCCAAAGGGGACTTATCCCATCCCATAGGGTTTTCTATAGGATCGCCAAACATCTCCACAAACCGCGCTCTGACCAGTTCATCCAATTTTCTTAAAATCTGCTGGCATTTCAAGGCTGCTCCATCAGCAAGATCAAGGCGTTTTGCAATCTCTTTCTGTTCGCTTATCTTTGGAATGGAAACAACAATTTTTTCAAGGCCTTTATTGGTTATTGCCCTTTGCGTTGCGCCTGAACAATTCTTATCCTTCTGGGCAAGAAAATCTTTGCCTGTAATAAGGTGATAAAGGCAACGACGATTAATTATATTTTCCTTCGCCCTAACTGCGCAGAAGCCCGTCGAGTACACATATTCCTGCGTCTTGAGATCTAATACTAGCGTCTTTTTTGTGCCTTGCATTTTGGCAAACAGAATATCTCCTGCATTTACCGATAAATTCGCACGAGATGGTTTACTCTCGTAATCCACATCCTCTACTTGAGAAAAGTCAATCCGATCGTAATCTAAAGCTCCTGTACTTACATATTTTTTCATCCCCTCAAATTTACCAACCGCGGATCCCACAAGATCAACGCAGTCAGTGAATGCATATTTCCTCATAATCGCCCCTCCAATTCCGAAAGCGCCTTCCCCAACTCCTCATATAAATGGGAAAGCTCCGACATGATCTCGTAAGAGGGAGCATATTTCTTTGCCGTATACTCTATCTTTTTATATTTGTTTATGGAAAGATCGTAGTTGTTCTTTCTTATCTCCTCCGCAGGAATCATAAAACTCTGCTCCGAGCGCTCACGGCTTAATTCCGCATCCAGATGATGGAAACGTTCCACGATATCCTCAATATCGCCGCCATCGCCCAGGTCTTCCCGCTTATCATCCAGGCTGAATCCGTCGGACTTCATATCGTAAAACCAAACATGATCTGTTCCGCCGGTTCCTGTTTTGGTGAAAATCAGGACAGCCGTGGATACTCCCGCGTATGGTTTAAACACACCTGAAGGCATGGAAAGCACTGCCTGAAGTATATTCTTATCGATCAGCTCCCTGCGGATCGCTATATGTGCCTTTGATGACCCGAACAAAACGCCGTCAGGCACGATACATGCACAGCGGCCGCCGGCATCCAGCATTCTGAGGAATAATGCCAGGAACAATAATTCCGTTTTGGTCGTCTTTACGACATTCGTCAGGCTCGTAGATATGGCATCTGCGTCCAATGATCCCTTAAAGGGCGGGTTCGCAAGCACAAGCGTAAATTTATCCTCGTCCATATTGCTCTTTGAAAGCGAATCGTTGAAACGAATATCCGCATTATCCATACCGTGAAGCGTCGTGTTCATCGCGGTAATGCGCAGCATGGTCTGGTCGGTATCGTACCCGGTGAACATCGTGTTCTGATAATGTGCCAGCGCCTTCTTATCGAGACGCAATGTCTTCTCGTTATGCTCACGGACGTATTGCCCGGAAACCACAAGGAAGCCGCCCGTTCCGCATGCCGGATCCACAATGGAGTCCGTAATTTGGGGATCCATCAAACGTACCATCATTTGAATGATGTGTCTCGGCGTGCGGAACTGCCCGATACGGCCGGCGGACTGCAGCTTGGAAATCATATACTCATACAGATCGCCTTTCAGATCGCGGTCGTTCAGCGGAAGCGCGGAGATGGCGGTAACCACTTTTTCCGTAATCAATGCATTCGGCAGGGCAAAGGCAGCATCTTTCATATAACGGGCATACGCACTCTTTTTGCCGGTTTTCAGCTTTTTGATAAACGGAAATACCCTTGTATTAAGCGTATCAAATATTTCCTCCGCCTTCAGGTTACAAAACTTACTCCATCGAAGCTTCTGTCCCTCCTCATCCTGCGGAAAGATGCGTTCGCTAAAGACGCCCAGCATGGCATCCCTTTTTTCATTCACAGTCTCAACATCGTCCAAAGATTTAATGAAAAACAGATAGGTAAGCTGTTCAATCACCACCAAGGGATTCGCAATCCCATAGGAATACATGTCATCCCATATTTTGTCGATTTGGTTTTTTAACGAGCCTGTAATCATCGTTTTCTTCCTACTCCCATCAGCCGTTTTATCGGACGTTCAAAAAGTCTATATGTTTCGTCGTCACAAATTAAAACGTTTACATCTAAACCGAAATCTCCGAACAAACGCAGGTAAATATTTGCGTTTCCGTCCTTGTTTACCTTGATTTCCTGAATAATTTTCTTTAACTGCTCGTTGGTCATATCCCGGACAGGAGTAAGTTCCACAGTGCCTTGGACTGTCTTTTGGATAATGTTCTCCAACTGGCCGCCTTTATTTAAATTGTCTGTATTAATGTAAGATTACACTAAATACCATTTCGCATACCGATTTGTCCCTTTTGCCGCAATAACCCCATCCTTTTTCATTGCCTGCAAAAGATTGGATACCTTCTTTGATTTCTGGTTCTCAGTTAGCACCTCCGGCAACGCCTTTTCCAATATCTCCATCAAATCCTGTTTGCTTGCTTCTCCCATCTTCTCCAATGCTTTAACAATCAACTGTTTACATATATCATCATCCAATCCCTTATTCCGAATGTAATCTGCCTTTTGCCCCACGGTATCTGCCACCTTAAAAGCCACAAACAAATTTGGATATCTTCCCTCCACTAATCCTTGTTTCCTTAAAACTTTAAAGCTCTCTTTAGGAATCGTCTCTTTCTTTTGAACCTTATCCAATAAAAATACTGTTGGTATATCAAGCTCTCCATTAGAATACAATAGCTGTGTATAATTTTTATCCAATATTTTTCCATACACCGTCACTTTTACCCTGTTAATGGTATCTAGATCATATGTGGGCAGCGGAAAACACTTATCCCTTTGAATCTGGTACATCATGGGGATTCCCATAGAATTTGTATCAATCATATACAAATTTACCATAGCATTGCACAGAAATACATTGCGGTAGTAAGGTGGTTTATATCCAGGTTCTAACGCTTGCTCAATTGTTTCTGGGATGAATCCACCTTCATTGATAAAAACAAGCTTGTCCTCAAATTCCTCTACGTTTATTTTTCCTCTCAACCGATAATCCTGATGCGCAATACAATTATTAAGAATCTCTTTAATCATTTCCGGCTCATATTGATCAACTTCATCCGGAAACAAGGTTTGCTGCCCCGCTATATAGCGGTACTTTACATTTCGAATTCTAGAATAAACCTTGTCAACAGCTAATAAAAGCGGCATATCAAAATGCTCATAAGTCTTTACCGAATTGTCCGCATTATAAAGCGACCATGTTATTCTCGGGATAAAACCGTCAAAAAAATAATGAGATTCACTTTTTCCCAAAAGGAGGAGGGCTGTTCTTGTAATGTTGCCCTTTATTGTAATCCCTGCTTTATTCAATACCTCCACATCTGACAGCTTATTCAAAATCTCCTGTGCCTTTTTGCGGTCACTCTGCCGTTTTGAAAACAGTTCTCTTGCCCGTTTCACAGCTTCCCAATCCAAGTCATCCAGAGTGGCGCCCTCCACGATCTCCTTGGACCAATCCATTCCAATCTGGCTTCTGATTGAGTCCACTTTATTCATTGGCAGCGGCGAAATCGATTCATGCTCTCTGGCATAAGCGGCTCCCTGCCATGTAGTTGGAATTCCCCGTATTGCTGGCGGAATCTGGAATGCAATGACTCTGCTTGCGTTCATAGATATCTCATAGATTTCCATAAACGTCAATCTCTCATTTGTACCATTCACAAGCTCCCTCTTCAAATTTTGAAGCCCACCTTGCCTCCTAAACTCTGTTCCCACAAACTCTCTGCTATTCGATATCCCCAAAATCAACCATGCCTCTGGCAAACCACGCAAATTCGCCTCATTACTCAAGGCTGAGAAATATTTTCCTATGTCATTGAATGAAAAATTACTTCTAGCTTCTTTGAATTCAACCACTTCATTTTCAAAAGAATCCATCAGTTCAGCAATTTTTTCTTTCAGTTGCGCATCTGTGTAAATCATGCTGCCATGCCCGCCTTTCCTCATTCTATGACTAAATTCTATGACTAAACCAGGACTTCCTAGAACTAAAAATATTTTACCGTAAGTTCAATCATTACGCAATCACAAAAAGAGCCGCCCATTCTGAATGGCTCACTGTTTTTGCTATCTGAAACGTCTTTCTGTGCTCGGCCGTGAGGCGTGTTGTATCTCTTAAGAAAAAAGATTACGGTTTCCCTGTTTTTTTCCCGCGATCTATGGCATAATGTTAATAGCGTACACGTTAAGTCCATACCGGTCAGTTTCCCGCGTTGCTCGTCGGCACTGCCCGAATACACCTGATAAGGAGTTTTTCCATGCCAGCCGCTTATGCCCATTACCGTTTCGGCCAGGATGTCCTTTCACAGCTGCATCCCAGCCAGCAACGCACCATATCTGCCTGCCGTGAGCTGTTCGATATCGGCCTGCACGGACCGGACCTCTTTTTTTACCATAACCCGCTGGGAAAGAGCCGGGTCAGCCGCCTTGGCCACAGGATGCACAGCCTGCCTGCCAAGGATTTTTTTCTGCCGTCTTTGAGCCTTCTTCCCTATTTGGCCCATCCCGAAGAAGGCCGTGCCTATCTGTACGGTTTTCTGTGCCACTTTGCGTTGGATGCTTCCTGCCATCCCTATGTGGAAGAAGCGGTCGGAGAAATCGGCCTTACTCATCTGGAAATCGAATCGGAATTCGACCGTCAGCTGATGATCCACGACGGCCGTAACCCGCTCACCCATTTTCCGGCAGGCCACATCCACCCATCCAGAAGAAACGCAGAGATCATCTCCGCCTTTTTTCCATCGCGTTCCCCCGGGGAACTGCTAACGTGCCTGCGCTCCATGCGCATCTGCAGCCGCCTTCTCATCGCTCCCCATCTGCCCAAACGCGCCTTGATCCATACCGCTCTCGCCCTGAGCGGGAATACCGAATCCCTGCATGGGCTGCTCATCAGCCGCCATGCCGTCCCCGCTGCCCGGGAAAGTAACCGGCAGCTGCTATGCTGTTATCGCAAGGCTCTGCCCCTGGCCCGTTTTCTCATCCAATCCTGCCAGGAAGGAGACGTCGGCCAGGAACAGCTGGCAGACTGCCTGAGGCGTAGTTTTAACTAAAGCCAATAGCCCCTGCGGCCGGACGTCTTCGTTTGTGCCGCAACATGCAGGGGACCCCATTTTCAAGCGTCGCGAAAAAAGGAGGAATTTTATGAAATTCAAACTGACCCCCCTGGAAAAGAGCTGGATCCTGTACGATATCGGGAATTCCGCTTTTATACTCATGGTATCCACCATTATCCCCATCTACTTTAATTATCTGGCAGATCTGGCAGGCGTTTCCTCCGTGGATTATCTGGCCAGCTGGGGATACGCGGCATCCATCGCAACCCTCGTTGTTGCCGTCTCCGGACCGGTTCTGGGAACGCTGGCGGACAATAAAAATTATAAGAAACGCCTGTTTTGCGCCGCCCTCTGTCTGGGCGCATTCTGTTGTGCCCTTCTGGGTTTCGTCAGCCATTGGATGGTTTTCCTGGTGGTCTATATCGTGGCCAAAGTAGGCTATTCCATCAGCCTGATCTTCTATGATTCCATGCTCATCGACGTTTCCAGCGAAGAACGCATGGATCAGGTATCCTCCTATGGCTATGGCCTGGGATATATCGGAAGCTGCATCCCCTTCGCTCTCTGTCTGATCCTGGTTCTGGGTGCGGATGCCTTTGGCCTTTCCCTTCCCACCGCCATGATGTTCTCTTTCCTGATCACCTCCGCCTGGTGGGTCCTGGTAACCCTGCCCCTCCTGAAAAACTACAGGCAGCGGCACTTTGCCGAGAACAAGCATGGCGTTTCCATGATCGCCGACAGTTTCCGCCGCCTGGGCAGCACGTTTCGCAATATTAAGAAAGAAAAGAAGACCTTCCTGTTCCTCCTCTCCTTCTTCTTCTACATTGACGGCGTCTACACCATCATCGATATGGCCACCGCCTACGGCACCGCTCTGGGACTTGACACCACCGGCCTGCTCATCGCTCTTTTGGTAACGCAAATCGTGGCCTTCCCCTTCTCCATTTTGTTTGGCAGGCTAGCTGGAAAGATTTCCCCTGAAAAACTGATTCGGGTGTGCATCTTCGCCTATCTGGGAATTACCATTTTCGCCATGTTCATGTCCAGCCAGCTCCACTTCTGGATCCTGGCCGTCTGCGTGGGCATGTTCCAGGGCGGCATCCAGGCGCTCTCCCGCTCCTATTTTGCCAAGATCATCCCCGCTGAAAAATCCGGCGAGTACTTCGGCATCCTGGATATCTGCGGCAAAGGCGCTTCCTTCCTGGGAACCTTCTTAATCGGCGTGGTCAGCCAGGCCACAGGAAGCGTGAATACCGGCATCGGCGTACTCATCTTCACCTTTCTTATTGGATTCTTCCTGTTCATGAAGGTCACCTCCATGAAGGAAACTGCATGTTAGATCCAGAAATGGCAGCCATTGGGATGATCTAGCCCTCTTGGCCCCTGCGTACGCTGCCAGGCGCCATGGATGCGCCGGCGGGAGCGCTCAGCGCCGGTTCCTCCTTTCGTTTGTATACCAAGCCCAATGAAGAAGGGCCCGGTGCACGTTCCAGTGCGCCGGACCCTTCTTTGGCCTTTTCTTACAGTTTGGAATATCCGTATCCGTTTACCATGGCATCCAGTCTCTGTTTTCCCTTGCACAGCGGGCAGTTATAGGGCTCATAGGCTTGATATCCTGGGACGTCGCTGGTATCGAACATAGATTCCACGTTGATTCCCTGGATGGATTTTACCGCGCTGAATACGGAAAAGATCGCCTGGACGTTCCCCCCGTAATATTGGATACAATTCAGACTTCGGTGCAGCGTCATCCCCGTCGTGGCGGTGGCAAGCAGGAGCACGATATTCTTATTCTGAATCGCACCGGTCAGGTTGTCCCTAAAAATCATCTGGTTATTCATGTTGAACTCCGGCGTCACCACATAGACCGTCTGGTGCTGGTTCATGGAAGGGAAATTTCCCCTCTCCAGCTCTTCCGCCACATAGGCGCCGATTACTTCACAGCCGTCCAGGCAGACGATGGTATCCACTACGGTATCCACGGGAAGCCTCTGGACAAATGCCTTTCCCACCGCCGCAGCCTCCGAACGTCTCGTTTTCAGCCCGGTCATATCCACGTAATAATTGATATGGGAGTGACTTGTCGCAAAATGCCCCGGAATTGCCCTCAGTATAATGTTGGCCCCGGCCCTCGAGTAAAACTTCATCACCTTATTTTCCATATCGTCTCCTTCCCGCCCGGATACACATTTCCCCAAACATGCACCCACGCCCTCACATTTTTGCAGCTTTGCGCTGCAGCCTGCTTCTATTATAGCGGTTTTCAGGAATTTTTACAACTTTTTCCATGCAAATCTTATAACTATGGGCATTTCGCACAATTTCTCATCTCTCTTTTTGTGGATTTCCATAGCCTTCGTTTTTTCTAAGCTTTGCAGTCATACATCCAGGCGCTTCTCATGCCAGCGCAGAAGCATGCCCTATAGACACACAAGACCTGCTTCCCAGGGGGGGGATACGCACCAGCCGGGAAACATCCAGGGCTCGTCGGAATGTAAGGCTGTCCTAGCGTCCTGCAAAAAAAGCCCGGCAGAAGGAAACGAGATATGCCGTATCCTTCTCTCCCGCCGTTTCAAACGCGGAATGCATGGCCAACTGGGCCAACCCGATATCGGCCGCAGGCACGGCCACATGGCGGGCAGATAGGTTTCCCAAAGTCGAGCCGCCCGGCACGTCTGCCCTGTTGGCAAAGTTCTGGCAGGGAATCCCTTCCTTCCTGCACAGCCCCCGAACCACCGCCGCAGACCAGGCATCTGTGGTATACTTCTGGCTTCCCTGGAATTTCAGCACGATACCTCCATTCATAAAGGGGCGGTTTGTGGGATCCGATTTTTCCGGATGATTAGGATGGACGGCATGGGCATTATCCGCGGATATCAGAAAGCTTCCCGCTAACAACGCTCTTTTTTCTCCTCCAAAAAGCCCCAGAAAATCACAGATCCAATCAACAGTATCGGAAAGAAAGGTAGAATCCGCCCCCTGTTTCGTCCCGCTGCCGATTTCCTCATTGTCGAACAGAGCATAAACAGCTCCATAGTTCGATTCCTCTCCGCCCTCCTGCGAGGCCAGAAATCCCTTCAGGGAACCGAAGGCGCATTGCAGATCGTCCAGTCTGGGAGAACCGATGAATTCTCCTGCCGCTCCCATCCGCCTTCCTTTTTCCCTGCTATACAGATACAGATCCGACGCCAGAATCCGTTCTTCCTCCACCCCGGCCTCTTTGGCACACAGGCTTTTCAGACGAAACGCATCCGTCCCCTCTTCCTTTGTCGAAAACAGAGGAAGCATGTCCACCTGTGGATTATAGGCATAGCCCTTGTTAATTTCCCGGTTAAAATGAATGGCCACATTGGGGATCACGCATAGATCCCGGTCAAAATCAATCAGCCGTGCCGCCATTCCGCTTTCTTCCTCCACGATCAGCCGGCCCGCTATGGACAGGGGACGATCCAGCCAGGAGGACAGGATCGTCCCGCCATAGGCCTCCGTATTCAGTTTCACAGCGCGGCCTTCCACATCCATTTCCGGATTTTCCTTTATTTTGAAGCAGGGAGAATCACTGTGGGAAGCCACGATCCGCAGACCGGAAAGCCCCTCCTTCCCGCATTCCGGAAGGTAGAATGCGATCAGGGACGAATCGTTTCTGGTCATATAATATTTTCCGCCAGTCTGTTTCGTATCAACGGCCCTTTCCCCTGCTCTCTCAAAACCTGCTTCCTCCAGCCGCCTGCGCACATTCTCCACGGCATGGAAGGCCGTGGGAGAATGTGCGATAAAATCCAAAAGCTCCTCCGTAATCTTTTCCGTATCCATTTCTCCTCTCATTCTGCCGCCCGCAGGCGGCCTTCAATGTACGTTCCTTTAAAAGCTTATTTGATCTCATATCCCTTGTCAATCATTATAACCGCTTTGGGCAGGACAAACACATAAACGGCCAGGAGAGAAGCGCCCCGGGAGGAGCCGCGCAAGCCGTCCCATGTTTCCACCCGCATCTCGCGCCATGGAGATGAGACCTGCTTCCCTGGAGGGCCATTGCCCGACTGGGAAG